>CAZTVH010000001.1:0-21481 GCA_964616965.1 uncultured Bacteroidaceae bacterium
TACGAGAGACGCGACATGGATACTATTTGGCAAAAATCAGTCATACGTTGCATAAGAGCGTAAAAATTTATCCGTCTGTGTATAAATCGAATTTTTTGTGTATACTTGCAATTGCAATCGAAATACTAATAACTATGAAAAAAACTGGTTTAAAGTTAATTGCATTGTGTATGCTGTTTGCAGCATGCGAGAAAGATGTGCAAAAAGTGCAGAAAGTCACTCTCAACTATCCCGTCTCGGGCGATTACTACACACCGAATGTCGAAGGAACTTACTACAAACTGGATGTCGAAGGAACTTTCGATGTGACGCTGAGTGAAACAGCCACTGAGATAGAGGTGACAGCTTCAGAGGATGTGCAAGAATATGTCGATATCTATGTGAAAGATGGTGCCTTGAAGATTAGATACCGTTGGAATCTTTCGTTGCACAACCGCGATGCCAAGGTGGTGTTACCCGCTAACGCAAGTATTAGAGAGGTGGAGCTATCAGGTGGCGCTACCTTTAGGGGTGACCTTACGGGCAGAGAAATAGATGTGGAACTATCGGGTGCCTCAAACTTCTATGGGATAGTGCAAGCAACCAACGAGGTGGAACTGGACTTAACGGGTTCCTCTTATTTCGAGGGGGCAATTCAAGGGCCAGAGGTCTCCATAGACCTCTCTGGTGCATCGGATATAAAGTGTTCTATTGATGCCGACATGATTGACTTGGAATCCAGCGGAGCCTCAACGGTCAAGGCAACGGGAAGCTGCCTCAACTATCTGGATTTAGACCTTTCGGGTTCGAGCGACTTTCTGGCTCCTACGATGGAATGCCGCAATGTGATAGGGGAGATGAGCGGCAGCAGCGTTGCCGAGTTCCAAGTGTGCGAGAGCCTCCGTGTCAACCTGTCAGGCTCCAGCAGCATCGTCTATGGCATTCCCGTCGGCTGTACCCCCACCGTCAGATGCTTCACATCGGGCGGCTCGTCGGTGAATACACGATAATGACATCAGTTAGTGATGTCACTTTTTTCTTGTGAGTAATAATAGGGTAGGGTGCTTCTGTGGACCACCAATAAATCAGTTCGAACCGTTGGGCATAGCGTCGTGATTATCATAACGGCATCTCAAGGAGACGCGATAATAAAGACATATTAATAGTGTCCATCCATTGAACCAAAAGCTATCCAATTATAATGCAATGGTTGGTAATGGCTACCCTTGAATTGGTTATTGATGAATATAACAAACTATCTACAAAGTGTTGAGCAAGAGTATGGCGTAAAGATACTTCTTGCTGTGGAGTCGGGCAGCCGTGCTTGGGGCTTTGAGTCGAAGAGCAGCGACTGGGACGTGCGCTTTATCTATGTTCACAAACCGCAGTGGTACTTCACTGTGGAGCCTCAACGTGATGTAATCGAGATTATGGATGGCGACCTAGACCTAGTAGGTTGGGAGCTGAGGAAAGCTTTGACACTGCTCAAGCGGAACAACCCGTCACTGTTGGAGTGGATTAACTCGCCGATAGTGTACTATGTGGACGAAGAGTTCGCCAGCCAAATCCGACGTGTGGCGGCCCAGCTCTTCAACCCCATTGCGTCGATGTACCACTACAACCGCATGTACATCAAACATGATGAGCGTTACCTCCAACGGGAACACTGTAGCATGAAGCGCTTTCTCTACTATCTTCGAGGCATTCTAGCCTGCAAATGGATAGAGGCAAACAAGTCACTTCCCCCAGTAGCCTTTGACGAACTAGTAGCTGCAACAGTTGAGGACATTGAAATGAAGAAGAAAATCTCCAACCTTGTCCAACTAAAGAAGGATGGCGAGGAACATGATTTGAAAGTCATTGACAGCCTCTTGATTCAGTATGCCCGTAAGTGGGCTGACTATTTCACTAAACAAGTCGACATTATTCGTCCAAAACAGACCGATGTTTCAACCGAAGTTTTAGACTCCATGCTGTATCATATGGTGCTGCGACACGCGTGATTACAACAAAAACCACGAGTGATTTTCGTGGCTTTTTTGTATGGAATGGGGTTGCTTATGCCCCTAGTTCGAGACATTTGAAAACGACGAGCCCCTGCCTATTTACGCATAAGCCCGTACTATATGTATCACGCCTTCCTCCACATTCAGTACATCTTCGTCCGCGAGTGTTACTATTGTCCCCTCATGCAGATGTAGGTCTCGCATAGCTTCTCTAAGCCCGTCAATCTCCCGTCGCATATTGTCTTCCGTCAGTTGCAGGCATACTTGGTACAGCTCCTTAGGGTGATTGTCTACGCCTGTCACCACAAAGTCGCACTCACCTTGTCCACGATAATAATAGACTTTGCCTTTTGCCCGTTTGCGTAGTTGCAGGAATTGGTAGTTCTCCAGCAGGCGGCCAATATCGTCTGTCTGCGACAGGCTCACACTGCTTACTATTCCTGTATCTATGGCGTAGACTTTTTTGGGATTGCGTACAGTTGCCCGAATGTTCGTTGTATATTGGCTTGCCGTGTCTATGAGATAGGCATCTCGCATATAGTCTACATAGTCAAGTACTGTAGATGTTGATATGTCACCTATCACAGATGTGAGCCGGTTGCCAGAAAAGGGCTTTGCCACATTGGTGAGCAAATACACGGCGAGCCGTTTCAGTGGCTCGATATTCCGAACGCCGTGACGTATGGCGATGTCTCTCACCAGTATGTCGTCGACCATTGATAGTAGCACACGGCTGTCGTGCGTTGACAGGTATTCAGGCATGCCTCCATCCGTAAGATACGACATGAAACTGTCCTTTCCCCGACTTTTCTTACTGAATGTGAGGTATTCTGCATACGAGAACGGGAACAACTCGGTGGAAAGATGACGACCTGTCAAGTGTGTCCCTAATTCCGCACTCAACATCGAGGCATTTGAGCCTGTGATATATACCCGATAGTCTTCTCGCAACAATTGATGAACAAACACCTCCCATCCGCTCACCAATTGTATTTCGTCAAAGAAGAGTACCTTGGCTTTGCGTTCTGCTATCAAGGAATACAGCCTGACAAAGTCATCCTTCTCAAACGAGGACAGATGAATATCGTCGAAGTTGAGATACAAGGTGTCGTCCTTCTTGTAGCGGTTCATTATCTGTTTCATCAATGTGCTTTTGCCACAACGCCGTATTCCTGTGATAATAGAGGCGAATCCAGCAGTAGAATTAACTGTTTCTGCCTGTTCTCTAGTTATATCCTTTTTTGTGTTACTTATCCATTCAAGTTGCTTGTTCACAACTTGTTCTAGCTGGGATTTTAGTATCATATCCATCTATTTTATGTTGCAAAGATACACCTTTTTTTTGATACTATCGAAAAATATCTTTTGCTGGTAGCAAAAGATATCTTTCGATGCCAGCAAAAGACTTTGCCAATCACCTAGTGTCAATGTCCACTGCGGAGGGCTCAAAACGCAAAGTCATGTGCTCCATTTCGGACTACCTTTCGGGAAATACGAGGTGGTCTTATTTATTTGTTTTTCATGTCGCGTCCCTGTCGGGACGCAGTTGCCTGATGTCTGAGAGTCACGGCACTGCACCTTCGGCATGTACCGTCTGTTATTCATATCTCACCCCGTCGGGGTGATAGGAGTCCCCTTTACAATACAAAAAACGGCCGCGATATTCGCGACCGTTTTTTTATTGAAGTGTGGTGTGTCTTACGCACCCAGTTCGAGACGCTTGAAGCCAGTGCAGGCGAGCTCCTTGTCGGTGCTCTCGATAAACTGGCGGACGGTCATCGTGCTCTCCATGATATACTCCTGTTCGACCAGGGTGTTCTCCTTGAAGAACTTGTTCAGACGGCCGTTGGCAATCTGCTGAATCTGGTTCTCATTGAGGGTAGCGGCTTTCTTGGCGGCCTCTTCCTCCTTGATTTTCTTGGCCATTTCGACCTGCTCTTCGGTAATCCAACCCTTGGCACAGTTCGAAGCCATATGGTCTTCGCTGTCGACGTGGGCGGGGTTGATGCCGGCCTTCTTCAGGGCCGCGTCAACGGCCTTGCCAATGAGCTCTTCGCGGGTCTTCTCGGCGGCGACGGCCAATTCCTTGTCCTTCACCTCCTGGGGCACGCTATTGGCATCGAGGGCAACGGGGCGCATAGCCACCACTTGCATGGCGATATTGTGTCCAACCTCGTCATAGCCGGCCTTCGACATACCAATGATAGAAGCCATACGGTTGCCCGGGTGGATGTAGGCGTACACGGCGGGAGCCTCAAGGGTCTCGAAGTGTGCCAGTTCAATCTTCTCACCAATCTTGGCAATCTGGTCAGTGATGCAGTCGCTCACTTTGCGGCCTTCCAGTTCCATGTCAAGAACCTGCTCCTTGCTGGTGAGGTGCTTGGCCATGGCGTTGTCGAGGATGCTGGTGGTGAAGGCGACAAAGTCGGCGTTGGTGGCGACAAAGTCGGTCTCGCAGCTCACCATGATGACGGCACCGTAGTTGCCGCAGCTCTTAGCGAGCACGCAGCCTTCGTTGGCATCGCGGTCGGCACGTTTGGCGGCCATCTTCTGACCCTTCTGACGGAGGTAGTCGATAGCTTTCTCAAAATCGCCGTCGCACTCCACGAGGGCCTTCTTGCAGTCCATCATGCCGACACCCGTCAGCTGACGAAGCTCATTAACCTGTTTTGCAGTGATATTTGCCATAATTCTTTGTGTCTGTTTTAGTTTGTTTATTATTCAGCGTTCTCGGCTTTTTCGGCCTTGGGAGCCTCGTTGCGGGGGCGACGCGGACGGGTCTTTCTCTCCACGGGAGCCTCATCGGTCTTTACCTTTTCCTCTTCCTCATTTTGGGCGTCTTTGTCGAGCATGCGCTCGTTCAGACCTTCCTGAATTGCCTCGGTCATGTGTTTCAGGATGGCGGCAATCGACTTGGAAGCATCATCGTTAGCGGGAATGGGGAAGTCGATAAGGTCGGGGTTGCAGTTGGTGTCGACCAGTGCAAAGGTGGGGATGTTCAGACGGCGGGCCTCAGCAACGGCAATGTGCTCCTTGTTGATGTCAATCACGAACAGGGCACTGGGCAGGCGGGTCAGGTCGGCGATAGAACCGAGGTTCTTGTCCAACTTGGCACGCTCGCGCTGCACCTGCAGGCGCTCACGCTTGCTGATATTGTTGAAATCCTTGTCGTGCATCAGCGCGTCGAGGTTGTTCATCTTCTTCACAGCCTTGCGGATGGTGGTGAAGTTGGTGAGCATACCGCCGGGCCAACGCTCGGTCACGAAGGGCATGTCAACGCTCTTGGCCATTTCGGCTACGATGTCCTTAGCCTGCTTCTTGGTGGCTACGAACAGCACCTTCTTGCCGCTCTTGGCAATCTGACGCAGTGCGTTGGCAGCCTCGTCGGCCTTGGCGATGGTCTTCTGCAGGTCAATAACGTGTATGCCGTTATGCTCCTTGAAAATATAGGGAGCCATTTTGGGATTCCATTTTCTCTTCAGATGGCCAAAATGACAGCCAGCTTCTAATAATTCTTCGAACTTTAATTCAGTCATTGTGATTTTCTTTTTTGTTTACTTTCCTTGTTTACCAATTGCCGAGTAGTCCTTTCAGCGTGTCGGGTTTTTCTGCTTTGGCCTGAGGCAGCAGAACTGGCAACCCGGCGGAGTCTCTCAGCAATTTGGATTCTAAACTTTTTTTTCTTTTGAATTGTGAAAGTTGGACTCTGTGAATTCTGATTACTCTGATTATTCCGATAACTCCAATTTCGAAATCCAATATTCCCAATCCAGTATTTCCATTAACGCTTGCTGAACTGGAAACGTTTACGAGCCTTGGGCTGGCCGGGTTTCTTACGCTCCACCATACGGGGGTCGCGCATCAGGAAACCTTCCTTCTTCAGGGCGCTACGGTCTTCGATGTTGTTCTCACACAGGGCGCGGGCGATAGCCATGCGCAGGGCCTGGGCCTGTCCGGTGATGCCGCCACCGTCGAGGTTAGCCTTCACATCCCATTTGCCTTCAGCACCGGCAACCTGAAAAGCCTGGTTCACGATGTACTGCAGCGGGCCCGTGGGGAAATACTCTTTGTAGTCGCGCTTGTTGACAATGATTTTGCCGTCGCCGGGGGTCATATAAATACGGGCAACGGAGCATTTTCTTCTACCAATGGTGTTGATTACTTCCATATTCTGTATTATCTAACGTCGTTAATATTGATTACTTTGGGGTTCTGACCCTGGTGAGGATGCTCGGGACCGGCATACACATGCAGGTTGCGGTACAGGGCAGCACCCAAACGGTTCTTAGGAAGCATACCACGGATGGCGTGTTCGAGGATGCGCTCGGGATGGCTGGCAAGCACCTTGGCAGGGGTGGTCTCGCGCTGGCCGCCGGGGTATCCGGTGTAACGCTGATAAATCTTGTCGGTCATCTTCTTGCCCGTGAAGACAATCTTCTCGGCATTGATGATGATGACGTTGTCGCCGCAGTCAACGTGCGGGGTGAAGCAAGGCTTGGTCTTGCCTCTCAGGATGTTGGCAACGCGGGTGGCCAAACGTCCGACGGTCTGGTTCTCGGCATCCACAAGCACCCATTCCTTCTGGACGGTGTTCTTGTTGGCGGAGATGGTTTTGTAACTTAATTGATCCATTTTTTTATTTAACGATGATGTTTCTTTTGTCTGTTTATAAATTTTTCGCCCTTCGCAGTCGGTTTTTTCTACCATTTTCGGGGTGACGGATACCCTTCCTATGGTTTTTATGCCTACTTTTGATGGCACGCAACTTCTCTCTAACATTTTGGTCTTCATGCCTGAACGGGTATGAAACAAGGCTTTAAACCACTATGCTAAGAGGATGCAAAATTACAACTATTTTTTTGATTGACAAAATATTTTTTCACAGCCTCTTCAAAAAATGTTCATATCTTGTCGGCAGGCAGCATAGAAACCCCCGCTTTTGGGTGCCTACGGTCGTGGCTACCACAAATAATTCTCCGCCTTCTTTCAGCCCCAGTTGTCGCTGCAACGTCGCCGCTTCGACGGGATAGTTCCGGGTCACCACATGGGCCTTGCCTTCAGGTATGGCGGCGGCAACCTCTTTTCTGTTCAGTTTCAGTTCGTCCAGCACACAAAACACCCGTCCATAGAATTGGGCGTAGTAACATTCTGAAGTATAGAGATGTGTATTGCGTGCAAGCTTCTCAATCCCCATCCATTGACCAATCAAATTGAAAGGACCGCCTTTCATCAGTGCTGCATCCGGCTCGTACAAATATCTCCCCACATGAGTGCAGTATCGGGCTTCCGCTGCCGCCTCTTGGCTCTGCGTAAAGTCAATGTCGCAACAGCACTCACCGTGTCCCTTCACAATACAATGAACCACAGTCTCGCCTTCATGGCAACCGCACACAAAAAGTACCTCCTTGCACTCCCCTTTCACTGAGACAATATGCACTTCCGCCACCTCCCCCAGCTGCCGCTGGGCCATACTGAGGTCAATCATAGGCGATGCCTTGACGATAAGCCAACGACAATGCGAACGCAACAACGGCATGTGTTCCAAGATATTCGGCTCGCAGTCTTCAAAGGCCGACACCTTGCGTCCCGCCGACGAACGTCGTGCTGGGTCAATATATATGATGTCATAGTGGCGGTCGTTAGCCGACAGCCATTCCATGCAGTCGCAATTGTTTACCGTGATGTTTTCAAGCCCCAGCACCCGTCGGTTATGTTCCATCAGCGAGCAGAGCCCAGCGTCCCGCTCCACATAGTCCACATGCGTAAGAACCTGGGGCTTCATCGGATGAATGGTTTTCCCCCGCTGTGCAAACACCATACTGTCAATTCCCATTCCCCCCGTAAGGTCGGCGACGGTTACAAAAGCTTCCTCTCCGCACAGCTCGTCAGCCAAATGGGCTTTGTGCTTGGCTGTGGCTTCCGATGAACTCTGTTCGCGGTTAAGCCTTGGCGGATACAGAAACTCATTGTATTGCAGCAACGAAGGCCATTTCTCCTGTGCCATGCGCAGCCCCTCTATCTGTTGCACGGCGGCAGGCACATCAATAGACGGATACCTCGCAGCCGAGAGTAACAGGCGCGAGGTATCGTCTTCAAGGTGTGAGTCTACGAAATCAATAAACTCCTTCGTCATGCAGCTTCTTCAGGCGTTCCACCACCATCGGGCGGTCCTCCTTATAGGTGACGCCAAACCACTGTGCGGTGGTCTTCAACACCCGCATCGTGGCGTAGCCGCTGTTGATAAAGGTGTTCACCGCAAAGGGGATGTAGTACTCCGACTTCATCTCGCTGCCGTGCTCCTTCAGCCAGTCCACAAACAGCTTCTCGCTCTCCACGAAATAGTCGGGCGTGAAGCCGAAGAGGTTCATCGACACCGTGGCATCGGCTGCCAGCGGGTGCATGCTGCCGTCACTGTCCTTATACTCTATGCCGTTGGCGGTGCGGCCAATGCTGGTGCGTTCGGTCATGCCGGCCAGCAGGCCCTTGTCGTCCACCTCGCACACGCCGCGCGACACCGTGCCGTTCTCGCTCAACGTGTTCTCCAGCCGGTAGCCCACCATGCAGTACTGTCCCTTGGTGCCCTCCAGCGTGCGCAGGTGGTCGCCAATCACTTGGAACGCGTCGCGTCCGTAGAAGTCGTCGGCATTGATGATGGCAAACGGCTCGTGGATGGCCTCCTTGGCCATCAGTATGGCGTGGTTGGTGCCCCAGGGTTTCTCCCTGCCTTCGGGCACCTTAAAGCCTTCGGGCAGATAGTCCAGCTCCTGGAACACATATTCCACCTCGATACGGTTGCCGAAATGGTCGGCGTTGATGTGCTTTTTAAACTCCTGTTCGAAGCTGTGGCGTATCACAAACACCACCTTGCCAAATCCGGCGCGGATGGCGTCGTTGATGGAGTAGTCCATGATGATTTCCCCGTTGGGGCCTACGCCGTCCATCTGTTTCAGTCCGCCATAGCGGCTGCCCATACCGGCAGCCAATACTAGTAATGTAGGTTTCATATTATCTTGTATTAAATGTTGTCGTATCTCTCATTTCCGTCCCCCTATCTCCTCTCCCTAAAAAACTCCTTCATCAATGCCTCGCATTCCTCGCGCAGTATGCCGCTAGCCACGGTGGTCTTAGGGTGCAGCATCCCTCTGCCCAGCCGTTCAAACCCCCGTTTGGGGTCGGACGCCCCATACACGATGCGCCCCACCTGCGTCCATCCCGCTGCCCCGGCACACATCACACACGGCTCCAGGGTTACATACAGCGTGCATTCGGTCAGGTACTTCGCGTCCAGCAGGTTGGCGGTGGCCGTGAAGGCTAGCATCTCGGCATGGGCCGTCACGTCGTGCAGCCGCTCCGTGTTGTTGTGTGCGCGGGCTATGATGCGGTCGCCGCTCACCATTACGGCCCCCACGGGGATTTCGCCCTCGTCGTAGGCGGCACGCGCCTCCTGCAGGGCCTGCCTCATGTAGTACTCGTCGGGATTGTCGAAAATGCTCATTTTGTCCTGCGGAAGTCCTCGGTGAAAAGTTCTTTCTGTGGGGCTTCGTAGTGGTAGGTGTGGTACTGTACCACTATCTGGTATTCCCCCACTTGGTACGACTCCTCTTTGGGCAGCATCAGCCCTTTCAAGGGCGTAAACTCGTGCCACGCCTTCCAGTCCACGCGCACGGCGTTGAGGGCCGGCTCGCGGTCGCCGTAGATGTGTGGCTCCTCCACCAGAAATCCCAGCAGCCCCGTCTCGTGTTCAAAGAAGTAGTATCGGTCGAAGGTCTCTGGCATGGTCACAAACACACGGTCCACTTTCACCCCCTTGTAGTTCATCTCTCCGGCAAAGAAAGCCTCTGCCCCCTTGGCACGCCAGTCGTACAGCGCCCCGCGTATGTCTAGCGGCATGGTTATCCCATAGTATGAATCGGGTGTGAGGTTGGCCCATTCGCGCCGTCCGGTGTGGAACTTGCGAAACAGCTTCAGCCCGTCGGAGTGGTAGGCATCCTCCAGGCGTCCGTTCTGCCATATCTCGGTGCGGTTGTAGCGGGGTGGCATATACCACCGCTTTATCGTTATCGTGTCGCGGGGGTGGCTGCGGTCTATCACGCGTGTCTCCACACACAGCACGCTGTCGTATGGCAGTTGGCCGAAGTCTATTATTCCTATATAGCGGTCGATGATGGCGGCCGCACGCGCCGTGTCGGCCCCCACGGTGTCGAACGACATGGGCACTATCTTCACTTTATTCTCTTGGGCTTGTGCCATGCACATGCCGGTTGCCAGTAGCAGGGCGAGGAAACTCTTTTTCATGGCTATAGGGGTTTTGCGTTAGCGGGTATGGGAATGGGGAACGTCAGCCGCTGAGTCTGCTTCCAGGGCTCCATGCTCACGGTGGCATCGAGGCTCAGCGAGTTCAGCAGGGCGGCAATCTGCGCCTCGGCATCCTCGGCAGTGGCCATCTTCACCACCTCGTCGAAGCTGGTGCGGTAGCCGAAACGGCGGTAGAGGTCTATGTAGGTGCCGCGGAAACAGCTGTTGTTCACTTTCACATGCACCACCACCGAGTCGGGTGTCAGCCGGGCGCGTCCCAGTTCGATGATTTTCGAGGCCGTGGCCCACAGCACACTGTCGGGCTGCAGGCGCAGCTGCCCTTTGGCGGTGATGCCCTGGGTGGTGCAGGTGAAGTTGGCGGTGTAGTATTGCGGCACATACGCCGGTGGGTTGGCGGGGTCGGTGGGAGCGGCCGTGCCGCTGTTGGGGGCGGCGGGGGTTCCGTGTGCCGCCTCGCGATGGCTGCGGCAGCCTGCCACCGTCAGGGCCAGCAAGGCCAGCACCAGTGCCGTCAGGGTCAGTCTTCTTGGCATTTCTGTTTGATTTTTTGGTTCAACTCTATGACCGTGGGCTCGGTCGGCGACACCATCAGCGCGCGTCCGATGTATTGCTCTGCCAGCTTGCAGTCGCCCTGTTCCAAGTGCCCCTCGGCCAATATCAGATATGGGCGCAGGTGCAGGGGAAACAGCTCGGCGGCGGCCTGTGCGTGCTCCAGCAGCCGTGGGCTGGCGTTGCCCATCTTCGTCTCGCACACCAGCAGGGCCTCCCACACGGCATACTGGCTCTTGTCCTGCTCTAGGTGGGCGGCAAACTGGTCGGCAGCCTCGGCGTAGCGTTCCTGTGCGGCAAGCATCTGCCCGTAAAGGAAGTGGTAGCCTGTTTCGCCGGCACACTGTGCGGCGATGGTGTCGGCAAGGAGGAAACAGGCCTTGCTGTGGGCGGCAAAGAAACGCGGGTCGCGCATAAACTCTGTCAGGAAGCGCAGCCTATGCTGCCCGTCCAGATTGCGGTTCAGCACCCCCAGGCGCAGGGCGCGGAAGGCCTCTGAGGTGTTGCCCATAGCCATGTGGCACGAGGCGAGGGCTATGTGTATGCTCTCGTCGTCGGGGTTGGCTGCCAATATGCGGTGGTAGTAGGTCAGGGCCTTGGCATAGTTCTTCTCGCCCATGTAGGTCTCTGCCAATATGGCATTGTAGCGCACCTCGTTGGGCATGGCCTCGGCCAGGCGTTCCAGCTCTTTGCGTGCCTTGTCGGGCTTCTCTATCGCCATCCACAGCTTCTGCTTCTGCAGCGACACCTCCTCCGTCACCCCGTAGCGGCGTTCCACGCGGTCCAGCACCTCGATGCTCCCCGGCACGTTGCCGGTGGACAAGTAGGCGTTCGACAGGTCGTAGTAGTAGTTCACCTCGTCGGGATGGCTCTTGACGATGCCTTCCCATGTGGCTATCAGGTTCTTGTCGTCCTGTCGCCGCTCGTACACCCGTGCCAGCAGCAGCCGGTACCACACGTTGTCGCCGTTCAGCTGGCAGGCCTGCCGTGTGTGCGCCAATGCGCTGTCGAGCCATCCCATTGCCAGGTAGGCACGTCCCAGCTCGTAGTGGGCGGGCGCGTAGGTGGCGCTGTCCTTCAGCAGTCGGCGGTAGCGGGCTATCGCCTCGTTGTGGTTGCCCAGCAGCATCTGCGTCGTGGCCTCAATCATCGCGCTGTCGGCACGCAACTCCGCCTCCGTCACCTCCACTATCGGCTTGCGGCGGTAGGGGCTGTTGTCGTTGGCGGCCTGCTTGCTGCCACCACACGCGGCAAGCAGGAGCACTGTGAATGCTATATAAAGGTATCTCTTCATCTATGATAACGTATACATATTTTATATTATTGGTCGGCACCGGGCCGTCGGGCCACCGCGTCGGCAGCAAGGTGCTATCGGCTACATAAACTCCATTTTTCCATTTTTATTGTATAAGGGTTGCAAAAATGCTCTGTCGGGCCGAAAAAGCATCTCTCCTCCGGCGGGGAGGCCCTCCCGGCTCTCTGCGTCCCGCCGCTCCGCACCCCTTGCACCCGCATCGCCGGCATGCCTCCCGCCCACAGTGGCGCACAGCCCCATTCTCTCCTTCCCTCTCGTCAGCGTACGCACCTGCCGGCATGCTGGCGCAGCCCCACCCCGTAGCGGGGCGGTGGGCGGCCCCGTGGCCCCTGCCAGTGATTATTGTTTTACTCATTCTACCATTTCTCTCGGCTCTCTATTTCCTTCTGCCGTTTCGCACCCTTTGGGGTGCCGTTCTCCGCTCACAGTAGCGGAGAGGGAGCCGCGAAGGTGTGGACAAAGAACGGATAAAATAGTGAGGCAGTCGCGGGCCGCGCGCCGGTCTAGGTGCGTCACACTTGTTGCCGGGTGGGGCCGAAAAGGGGCTAAAAACAAGCTGGAATAGGGGGGTGGCGATGGTGAAAAATCATTAAAAAGGAAAAAAAAAATTCTCCATGTCAAAAAAATGATATATATTTGCATCGTATTTGTAGAACCTAAAAGACCCTCTAATTAGTACCGAAAGGCATTATGAATGAGTGTTTTGAAAGTTATAAATTGCAACTAAATTATTCATCAAAATTACAAACAACAATGAAAAAAACATTAATGGTTCTCACTTTCGCTCTGTGCGCAACATTCGTTTTTGCACAGACTGCTACTCCTCGCATGAAGGGTGAGTACAAAGCTCCTGCCGTGACGGCTCAAGACCAGAACATCAGCAGCAGCTCTATCTTCACCAAAGATGCGACCCCGTTGTTCACCTGCGACTTCGCTGCTGCTGAAGAAGGCTACACTACCGGTACAGTGCAAGGTGGTATCGAAGCCCATGCTGAGAATTACGCCTACGCCGAATGGCGTCGTATTCCCAATGCCGACTCAGCCACCCTCGCTGCTCAGGCTTCTGTCTACCCTGCCCTTGCACAGGCATGGGGTGGTGCAGCCCGGTTCGCCCAAGGCATGATGGGCTGGATCGATACGAGCGTCTCTTCTGGCGAGAACGGCTTCATGATGATGTCCCTGTTCGAACAGCGCACCCAGCATTCGGGCCACTTCAACGCCTATATCATGTGTCAGGGTATCAATGCTTCCACCGCTGCCCGCGTGGACGTGGAGTTCTATCAGTTATATCGCAAGTACTATGACCACTGCTACATCGACTATAGCACCGACGGTGGTACTACATGGGTCGAGTCCGAAATCAACGTCACTGGTATCGACATGGGTATCAATGGTACGCTGCGTGGCTTTGTCAAGTACACCATTCCTCAGGGTGCCGGTATGTGCAGCAGCCTGAGCCTGCGTATCCGCTACAAGAGCCTCGATTCCGATCGTAATGCCTATGGCTACTGGTGGCTTCTCGACGACGTGGCAGTCTATGGCGGCGAATCAAACCGCATGCAGAAATATGCCCAGGAGTATGTCGAGGGTAACTACGGCCTGATTCCCCAGGGCATGTCTATCAACCCCGCTTGGTACAGCAATGTGTACAACAATGGTAATATCTCGCAGAACAATGCCAATGTGAAGCTGTATCACCTCCCCGCCACTATGGATGCTCCCACCGAGATTCAGTCTTACAGCAACGGCAACATCGCTATTGATGCAAGACAGGATATTATCGTTGACCGTGCTGGTTGGCTGCTCCCCGACTCTCTCGGCTATCGCGGTTGGTATGGTTATGTCGACGGCACTCCTCACGGTTCGGGTGTCGACCTGCCCACCAGTGTTGTTGGCGACAACTATATCTATGCTACCCTTATCACCGACAGCCTCACCATCAACTACGACACTATCCTCTATCAAGTCATGCCCGCCTACGACAACAATACCAAGTATCGTTGGGCTCACGACAACGGTGTGCTGACCTACAGCCCTACCAACTACTATCTGATTGGCTTTGTGCAGGAGGGTAACTGGTATGTTACCGAGGATCCCGACGAGGTTCAGTACTATGGTCAGGGCTATGAGATTTCTAGCCGCTACACCACAGGTAACGTAGTTCCTACTGACTGGGTTATCCACGGTGTTGAGCTGGTTGCCCCCCCCGTTAGTGGCTACTACAATACGGGTGCCAGAATCTCCGGTTTCCTGAGACAGGATGAATACAATGGCGGTTCTGTTCGTTTCCCATCAATCGTCACGGGTGCCAACGTGAAGGAAATTACCAGCAGCGATGTCAACGACAGCAACATCATTGGCCGTAACACTGCCGGTTATCTGACTTTGGGCAACTACAACACTGTCTTCATTGCCTTCCCCGAGCAGCCCGCTCTGGAACCCAACACCAGCTATCGTGTCGGCTACAGCATGGAAGAAGTTGGTTATTTCGCCCTTGCCCAGGAGGCTCAAGGCAGATACCGCGTGGCTTCACCCACTCGCCCCGACACCTACGACACCATTATCTATTTTGCTAACGATGAGGCTACCGCCAAGTATGCCCACATCTTCACTCCCAACCAGTATCAGAACTTTGTCCGTGACCCCTCCCGTCCCACCGACAACACTCTTTTTGCCAGCGCTTTTATCGAGGACTACAACCCGATGATTCGTATGATTGTTGGTCCGCGTCAGGAAGTTGAGCGTCACGACATCGAAGTTTCTTGCGAAGGTGAGGACTACGGCGAGGTGGCTTATGCAGGCCGCAATGCTTGTGGTGAGACCATCCACCCCGTGCACGAATCTACCGCTACCATCACCGGCTATGCTTTCGCCGGCTGTAAGGCAGTTGTGACTGTCGACGGTGTTGTTGTTGAGCCTTTCAACGATGACGAAGAGACTGGCGACAGAAATCTGGACACCATCATGGATCGTGCTGAGAACACCATTGCTTACCAGTACACCTTCCCCATGATTAGTGGCAACCACACTATCCAGTTCACCTTCTCTGAGAGACAGGGCATTGATCCCATTGCTGCCAGCGTTCGTATGAACCTCCAGCCCAATCCCGCCACCTCACAGGTCAACGTGAGCCTGAAGGGTGTCACCGGCATGGTGAACTGCATGCTCATCGACATGAGCGGCCGCGTGGTGTACAACCAGAACATCAATGCTGAGACCACTCACACCATCAACCTCAACAGCCTTGCCAAGGGTGCCTACTTTGTACGCATCACCAACGACAACTTCAGCAAGGTTGAGAAGCTGATTGTTCGCTAATCGTATTCAACGATAATTATAAAGAGAGGCACTCGTGAGGGTGCCTCTTTTTTGTAGCCTTCAGACTAGGGGGGCGGTGTGGTGGTCTGGAGCGGGGTGTTACCGATTGTGTGATGGGGTGGATGTGGGGCTTAGGACTCAACACTGGGTGAAACGAGTTGTTTCACAGAGCCTCTATAAATGGCAAGGGGTTCCCGCCGCAGGCGGGAACCCCTTGGGTTTTGGACAGTATATTCGGGACGCTTTATAGGATGTTGCCGAGCTGCTCCTTGATTTTTTCGAGCTCGTCTTTCATCTCCACGACGAGTTTCTGTATCTCTACATGGTTGGCTTTTGAGCCCGTGGTGTTGATTTCGCGTCCCATCTCTTGGGCTATGAAGCCGAGTTTCTTGCCACTGCCTTCTTCGTTGCGCATGGTGTTGCGGAAGTAGTCGATGTGTTTGGCAAGGCGTATCTTCTCTTCGGTGATGTCGAGCTTTTCGAGATAGTAGATGAGTTCTTGCTCGAAACGGTTGGAGTCGGCCTCTTTGACGGCACTCTCGGCAAAGTAGCGGCGTATGCGTTCTTTGGCAGTCTCGATGCGTTGGCTTTCGTAGGCGGGAATGGCATGGAGCTTTTGTTCGATGAGGTCGATGTGCTTGACGAAGTCGGTGGCCAGTACGGCACCCTCGTGCTCGCGGAATTGTTGCACTTGGTCGACAGCGAGGGCGAAGGCCTGTGCGATGGGCTGCCATTCGATGTCGCTTATCTCGTTGTCGGAGGTGGTATTCCAGATGTCGGGCATGGAGAGGAGTGTGCTGAGGAGGTGTTCGGTGGGGGTGCCTAGCCGTTGGGCTAGGTCGTTGACCTGTTGGTAGCGTGCGGCGAGGAGGTCGGCGTTGAGGGTGCCGAGATTGTTGTCGCTGTTGCCTTCGGTGATGAATACCTCTACTTTACCCCGTTCGAGAGGGTTGAGCATGCTGCGTAGTTCAAGCTCTTTGGAGCGGAGGGAGGCCGGAGCCTTGATGTTGATGTCAAGGGTCTTGCTGTTAAGTGTCTTGATTTCGATGGTGTATTTCTTATTGTTTGCTTCGCATTGTTGCTTGGCAAAGCCTGTCATTGATTTCATGGGTGTGGGTTTATTTGATGAGTTTTTGAAATTCTGGGGTGGCATAGGTTTTGTAGGTGCCGTGGTCGTCGTAGATGAAGAAGGCGGCTTGGATGTCGGGGTTGTCGGGGTGGTCGTGGATGAATTGGAGGCTTTTTTCCAGCCCCATGACCATGAATGCCGTGGCGAGGGCATCGGCATACCAGGCTTGGTGGCTGACGACAGAGGCGCTGAGGAGAGTGTGGCTGACGGGGCGGCCGGTAGCGGGGTCGATGGTATGGGAGTAGCGTATGCCGTCGTGCTCGTAGTATTTGCGGTAGTTGCCTGAGGTGACGACGGCGAGGTCTTTGAGTAGGATGGCGGTTTCGATTTCCTGACTGCTGTATTTGTCTTTTGCGGGGCGTTCGATGCCCACGGTCCAGCTGCTGCCGTCGGGCTTGCAGCCACGGGCTATCACCTCGCCACCCACGTCGATGAGGTAGTTGTGGATGCCTTTTTGGTCGAGGGTGTGAGCCAGCAGGTCGACGACATAGCCTTGGGCAATAGCGTTGAAGTCGAGTTCGATGCCCTTTGAGAGGATGAGGAGGGGGGTGGTGTGTGTGTCGTCAATGTAGCATTCGCCGTGGCGGATGAGGGCAAGGAGGCTGTCGACCTGGCGGTCGGTGATGTCGTCGCGGTTTTTGAAGCCAAAGCCGTAGAGGTTCACCAACGAGCCTATCTTGCAGTTGAAGGCACCGTGGGTGTATTCTTCCATTTGGAGCGACAGGCGGAGCAGGTCGATGAAGTGGGCATTGAGAGCGGTCTCTTCGTGCCGGTTGACTTTGCGGATAATGGAGTTTTCAATCCATAGCGAAGCGGTGGTGTCGAAATTGTCGAGCAGCGAGTCGATGAGTGGTTGCAGATTGCGTTGCAGGCTGTCGCAGTAGGCGATGGTGTAGTAGGTGCCTTGTGCTTCGCCCTGCAGGCGTATGGGCTGGTCGTGGCGCGCACAGGCGGCGGTGAGCAGCAGGGTCAGCAGGAGCAGGGCAGGGGTTTTCATGGCGAGGAGGGTTTGAATAAAAAGCGTCCGACACGGGGTGCCGAACGCTTTTACGATAATCATTATGACGATTTATTTCGTGATGACGAATTTGCGAACCACGGTCTCGCCGTTCTGAAGGGCGATGCGCATGGTGTAGGTGCCTTTGCTGAGGTCGGAGAGGTTCATGAGGCTCTTGTTGCCGAGGTTGTATTGGGTGGCAACCTGCTGGCCAAGGGTATTGAAGATGGTGACTTGGCGAATGGCTTCAGCGCTCTCGATGTTGAGCTGTCCAACGACGGGGTTGGGGTAGAGGCTGACGTTGGTGTTATGCACGGGGTCGATGCCGACAAAGGTGACGATGGTAATCCAGCTGGTGTCGTGGCAGGCGATGTGGTTGGCGGTGTAGTTGATGGTGGCTTCGAGTGCGACATCAATGTTGCCCTGAACATCGGGGATGAGGAGAGTGTCGCCAGAGAAGGTGTGGTTGCCATAGGTCCACTTGTAGGTGGAACCGTCGGTGCAGGAGGGATAGAGCTTTGCGGTGTCGCCAGCATTGAGGTTCCATTCACCGTTGATGGCCGTGATGACGGGCGAGGGGTTGATGGTAAGGAAGAGGGTCATGATGCTGTCGCAATTGTATTGGTCGGTGGCGAAGGCAAAGGTGGGATTGGTGGCCGGAGTCTTGTAGTAGGTTCTCTTGTTGAGAGGCCAGTAGAAGCTGTCGCAGGCGTTGACGTAGGTGGAGTCGTAGCCCGACTTATGTATGGTGACGTGTAGGTGGATGGTGCTGTCGTAGCAGCGAGCCATGCGACGGTCGATGAGGTTGGTGTCGAAGAGGGTGTCGGTGTAGAAGCGTTTGGTGGTGCTACCCACAAGGGAGCTGACGATAAAGTTGATGCTATTGCAGCCCACCATGAAGGTGTCTCTTTCGGGTTTGCGGAGCGGCTTGATGTTAAGGTTGATGGAGCGGTAAGTGACGCAGTTGGAGGCATTGGTGTCGTAAGCCTCATAGATGCCGGAGGTGCGGATGGTGTCGCCACGCCAGACGTAGTAGGCACAGCCAGAGTCGGAAGTCATGGCGGAGTTGTTGACGACGATAGAGAGGTCGAGGGTGTGGAGGGTGTCGCATCCAACGACGGTGTCGCTCTCGATATGGGTGTAGATGCCGTCTTGGTTATAGGTGTCGCCATACCAGGTGTAGTTGCCGCAGTGCTCCACAGTATCGTTGACGTAGATGGTGTCGACGATGCTCAACACGAGGGTTTCGATGTGGGCACAGGTGCTGGAGTCAGGATTGACGATAGTGGAAGTGTCGCCATAGATGCCGGACTGGGTGTAGGTGTTGCCGTGCCATTCGTAGCTGCCGCAGGCGTTGTGGTTGGTGGTGTTTACCTCAGCGGAGGGAATCACGATATTGGCGACAAAGAAGCTGTCGCAGGTACCCAGAGTGGTGTCGGCCAACACGGTGTCGTAATAGGTGCCGGTGCGGTAGTAGGTGTTGCCTCTCCAGGTTTTTGTGCAAGTGGTGCTGGCAATGTTTTCGAAGCCGGAGTATGTGTGGTTTATTGTTATGTTCAGCACATACACGGTGTTGGTAGTGGTGTCGATGTAGGTGTCTAATGCGCTGTTGGTGTAGGTTACGCCATTGACATCCCACAGATAGGTCTCACAGGCGGTGGCGTTGACGTTAACAACTGTTGGGTTGGTTTGCGCCATGGCGAGAGGCATGAACACTGCCACCATTAATAAACTTAATAATGTTTTTTTCATCATTCTGAAAATTGGTTTGTTTATCTTTTATTTATTTATTATCAATAAATTGTTGCATTTTGACCACACTGTACAATGTAGCACTACAACATGCAAAGATAGTATTTTTTTTTGATATAGAATACTTTTTTTCAAAAAAGTATCAGTTCGGCTATGTTTTCGACGTGTTGGGTGTGCGGAAACATGTCGACAGGTTGTATGCGAGCCACCTTGTATCGGGATGCCAGTAGGGCCAGGTCGCGGGCTTGTGTGGCGGGGTTGCAGCTGACATAAACTATCTTGCGTGGCAGCATGGCAAGTAGTTGTTCGACAACTCTCTCATGCATTCCGGCCCGTGGTGGGTCGGTGATAACCACGTCGGGCTGGCCATGAGCGGTGACGAAGTCGGCTGTCAGGACTTGTGCCATGTCGCCAGCGTGGAATTCGGTGTTGTGGATGTGGTTTTGAAGGGCGTTTTCGCGTGCCGCGATGATGGAGTCTTCCACATATTCGATACCTACTACATGGCGGCATAGATGCGAGAGGAATAGTGCAATGGTGCCGGTGCCGGTGTAGAGGTCGTAGACGAGGTCGTCCGGTGTCAGTTCGGCAAATTGGGCAACGAAGCTGTAGAGCCTTTGTGCCTGACGCGAATTGGTTTGGTAGAAGGTTTGGGGACGGATGGTGAATTGTAGGGGTGGCGCGCCATTGAAGCCTTCCATCACTTCGGTGATGTGGTCGCTACCAGCAAAGGTGGACGAAGGCAAGTCGGCGTAGGAATCGTTCACCTTGTCGTTGAAGATGTATTGAAGGGAGGTGATTTGCGGGAAACGGTCGCGGAGGTGTTCGAGGAGGCCTTCCCATCCGGGGTGGCGTTCGGCAATGACGAGGACAACCATCCATTCGCCTGTGCTGGAATTGCGGATTATCAGGTTGCGCAGGCAGCCGGTGTGGTTGCGGATGTCGTAGTAGGGCAGCCGGTGCGAGAGGGCATAGTCGCGGGCTGCCAGGCGTATTTGGTTGCTGAGGTCGGGCTGGAGGGCACAATGCTCGATGTTCAATACTTTGTCGAACAGGGTGGGGATGTGGAACCCTAACGCTCCATCGCGGTTGGGGTCGGCATCCTCGGAGGCATCGTCTGTGAGTCTCTTTTGGGGTGGGAGCTCATGCCATGCTCTAGTTGAGAAGGTGTATTCCAACTTGTTGCGATAGTAGAATGTCTCCTCAGAACCGCAGATGGGCTGCATCCCTTGGCAGTCGATGTGTCCGAGTCGCTCCAAATTGTCGCGCACTTGCTGCTGTTTGGCGGCCAACTGTTCAGCGTAGTTGAGGTTTTGCCATCGGCAGCCACCGCAGATGCCAAAATGGGGGCAGCGAGGTTCGGCGCGTTTGTCGCTGTATTGCCTGATGGCTACCGCACGCCCTTCGGCATATCTTTTTTTCTTCTTGATGATTTTGATGTCGGCCACGTCGCCCGGTACTACGAAGGGGACGAATGCCACCATGCCGTCGATGTGGGCTATCGCCTTGCCCTCGGCACCAATGTCGGTGATGGGCACGTTCTCGATGATGGGTTGTTCTTTCTTCCTACTCATAAGGATGTGGATTTGAGAAAAAAGTGGTAGTTGCCCGCAGTCTTACACAGCGGTGCTCAGTGCAAAAAAAAGAAGTACTGGTGTTCAATACTTCTTTTTCTCTTTGCAAAGAGTCTATGCAGGAATCCGATGATAATAATTATCGTTCGTCGGAAACGGTCAGTTTTTTTCTGCCTTTTTTGCGGCGTGCGGCCAGAATTTTCCTTCCGTTGTGGGTAGACATTCTCTGACGAAAACCGTGCTTATTGGCTCTTTTTCTGCGTGATGGTTGAAATGTTCTCTTCATTTTTTACTCATTTTTGGAGTTGCAAAAGTACGAACTTTTTTTGAATTGACAAAAAAAAATAGCATCTTCTGCAATATTTTTATAACAGGCACCTGAATAATAGGTGGATGTGGCGGGGGTGGCTAAACAAAAGTCTTGTGGTGTTAAGCGTGGTGTAGGCGGGGTGGGGAGTGACGGATTGAAAAAAATGGTATTGTTTTTTTATGGGTTGAAAAAAAATATGTAATTTTGCACCCGCGTTATGTGCTGTAAAAAGTAGT
>CAZTVH010000001.1:21491-28950 GCA_964616965.1 uncultured Bacteroidaceae bacterium
TTTGGTAGATTGATTGATGAATCGGGAAAACTCACTCCCGAAGAGTGGGGCAAGTTGCGCCGTGAACGCGACAGCTACCCATTCTCGGCACCGTTACAAGTGTTGTCGCTTCTGGCCGATAAGGCCAACGGTGCGGCATTGTGGGAGCAGCAGGAGTTGCCCCGAGTGCTGTTGTATGTGCAACATGCCGACCGTCTGTATGAGCAGCTGGAAAGGCTTGACCATCCTTCTGAACCGCTACAGAAGGAGCCAGAGCCTCCTGTCCGCCCGCTGAACGACGTTGCACCAGTCGTTAAGACTGACGATGAGGCTTCCGATGCACCGTTTGACATACTACAGGCCATCAACTCCTATCAAGAGGTCTCGTTTAAGACGGCTCCGAAGAGTGTTATTTTGTCCAATTTTTTGGAAAAAGATGGCGGAATAGTCCTTTCTGAAAGCGGTTTTGAAGAGGTGTCGATACAAGAACTGGCTAAAAAAAGTATCGCTGTGGATGGTTCGTTAGAGTCTGAAACACTTGCTCTTGTGCTTGAGAAACAAGGAAAATATGCTCAAGCATTGGCCATGTATGAAAAATTAATGCTTAATAATCCCGAAAAAAGTAGTACTTTTGCAGTTCGAATTGCTGCGTTGAAAACGCAACTTTTGGAGACTGCAAATAAAAAGAAATAAATAATAAACAAATAATACACATGTACACAGTTATTGTTATCCTTATCTTGCTTGTATGCCTATTTCTGGCTGCCGCAGTGTTGGTCCAGAATTCAAAAGGAGGCGGCTTGGCTGCCAATTTCAGTGCCCCCAATCAGATAATGGGCGTCCGTAAGACTACCGAGACCATTGAGAAAATCACTTGGGGTTTGGCTATAGCTTTGGCAGTGCTCTCGTTGGCTGCTACTATCGCTATCCCGCGCCACACTGCCGGGACCGAGATTTCTACTGAGGTCGATGTCAATGCCGCCAAGAGCCTTACGCCGGCTCCTGCCGCCACCACTGATGCCCCCTTGGCTACCGACGTGGCTCCGGCTCCCGAAGCTGAATAATCGTTCGGCTTGGCTGATATAAGGAGATTCGCCTCGATGGCGAACCTCCTTTTTTGTCATATGTTGCCTTCTTTGTGGAATACAGTATGCCTTCCTTTTCGCAATGAATCAGGTTGTCAGACATATAATGTCGCACTTTCCCCATCAGCCTACCGTTGGACAGCTGTCGGCATGTGAGGCGATGGTAGACTTCCTCTATGATGCCGACCCGATGGCGGCATTCGTGCTCAGCGGCTATGCTGGCACGGGTAAGACCTCGTTGGTCAGTGCGCTCATACAGTCGGCCCCCGCGATGCGGATAAAAACGCTCCTGTTGGCCCCGACGGGCCGTGCCGCCAAGGTGTTGGCGGGCTATTCGGGGCAGGTTGCATACACCATACACAAAAAGATATATCAGGCCTATATGGCACCCGATGGCACGGTGCGTATGGGAAGAGGAAAGAACAAGCACAAATACACCCTTTTTATTGTAGACGAAGCTTCTATGATTGGCCTTGCTGACGATGGGATTGGAAGGCACAGCTTGCTGGAAGACCTTGTCGACTATGTGCTGGAGGGCGACCACTGCCGCCTGATGTTTGTTGGCGACGAGGCGCAGCTCCCTCCTGTGGGTGCCGTTGAGAGCCCCGCGCTCAACTTGGAGTATCTCAGAGCTTTCTCGCACCTCAAAGTGCATCATTATAGGCTCACCGAGGTGGTGCGTCAGCAACACCTATCAGGAATACTTTATAATGCCACTTTGCTGCGTCAGCGATTGACAGGGCTTGCCGATGGAGAGCAGCCCGACCTGCCATTGTTCGATTTGGAGAATTTCGACGACATTGTGCGCCTCTCAGGTTCCGAATTGGAAGAGGTGTTGAATCAAGAGTATGGGAACGACTGTTTAGAACAAGTTGCAGTCATTACACGCAGCAATAAGCGTGCCAACCTGTTCAATCAAGAAATCCGTAATCGCGTATTGTATCGCGAAGAAGAGGTGAATGCGGGCGATTATCTAATGGTGGTCAAGAACAACTATTATTGGCTTGATGCCGACAGCGAGATGGGCTTTATTGCCAATGGCGACATTATCGAGCTACTAAGTGTACGCAACCATCAGGAGCTGTATGGCTTCCACTTTGTCGATGCCACCCTTCGTTTTGTCGATTATCCCGACGCTCCCTCGTTGGATTGCAAACTGATACTCGAAACCCTCCACAGCGAGTCGGCCTCGCTCACTCAAGAGGAGTCTCGCCTCTTGTTCGAGACGGTGGCGGAGGACTATGCCGACATCCCCCACAAGGCCGACAGGCTGAAAGCCGTTAGGCAAAATCCCTATTATAATGCCTTGCAAGTCAAATTTTCGTATGCCCTCACCTGTCACAAGACGCAGGGCGGGCAGTGGAACACAGCCATCATAGACCAAGGCTACCTCAACGAGGATATGCTCGACCGCGAATATCTCCGTTGGCTCTACACCGCCGTCACCCGTGCCACCCAGAAAGTCTATTTGCTCAACTTCGAAGACAAATTTTTTGTCGAGGACAAATAATAAATATTCTTAAATGCAGTTATTGTAGTAAACCTCACGTTTACTATGAAAAGTACCCAACGTCAGACTATGAAGCTTCAACAGAAGCTTTCGCCACAGCAGCTATTGCTGATGCAGTTGGTTCAACTGCCTGTCACAGCGTTGGAACAGCGTATCAAAGAGGAGATAGAAAAGAACCCCGTGCTAGAGGACAGCCCGGCACCTGCCGACACTCCAGAATCACTGTCCGACAGCGACTACGAAGAAGAGAATGAGCGCGACGACCTGATTAGCATGGACACCGACGACGATGACTATAGCTACCGCGAGCGAGTGGAACGCGACAAAAATACCGACTCCTATGAGACGGTTCTCGTCTCCGAAGTCTCCTTCTTCGATGCCCTGCTAGGCCAGCTGGAACTGAAAGACCTTACCGACCGCCAGCGTGCCATAGCGCAAGAGATAGTGGGCAGCCTTGATGATGCAGGCTATGTCAGCCGTAGCGTCGACCTCATTGCCAACGACCTAGCGTTCACCCAAGGGATTGAAGTCTCCCCGAAAGAGGTGCAGGATGTGCTTGCCATAGTCCAGCAACTCGACCCACCTGGCATTGCCGCCCGCAATTTGCAGGAGTGCCTCTCTATCCAGTTGCATCGTGCCGAACATCAAGACGATGCCACCCGTTGGGCCACACAGGTGATAGACCGCTGTTTCGACCTTTTTGTCAATCACAACTACAACCGCGTCATGGAAACGCTGCAGCTCGACGAGCAGCAGCTACATGCCGCCACCGAATGCATCCGCAGCCTCAACCCTAAGCCTGGTGTGGGGCAGAGCGAGACCACCCATTCGCACTATATCGTTCCCGACTTCATTGTGACTCGGCATGACGACGAGTTGCAGCTGACGCTCAACGACAGCCATCTGCCCCAACTTCAGTTGGATGCCTACTATCAGGAAATGCTACGCCAGTATACCGCCCTCTCCCATCCTACCAAAGGTGAGAAGGAGACTGTCGATTTCCTCCGTGAGAAGACCGACAGCGCCAACCTGTTGGTCGACACACTGCGTATGCGTCATGTCACCCTCATGCGTGTCATGCGCGCCATCCTCCAACGGCAACGGCGCTTCTTCATCACGGGCGACAACTCCGACCTCGCCCCCCTTTTGCAACGCGACATTGCCGAAGCAACGGGCTACGACCTCTCCACCATATCCCGTGTGGTGAATAGCAAGTATGTGCAGACCGAGTTTGGCACCTTCCTCCTCAAAGATTGTTTCTCCCACTCTATCGTCAACGACGAAGGTGAAGAGGTGGCCACCGAGACCATACGCCAGCTTCTGCGCGACACCGTGGATGCCGAAGACAAGCGCAATCCCCTCAGTGACGAAGCCCTTGCCCGAATCCTCAATGAGAAAGGCTATCCTGTGGCACGCCGCACTGTCGCCAAATATCGCGACATGTTGGGCATACCCGTCTGTCGCCTACGGCGTGCCCTCAAAATGGTTGCATGGCTTATATTGGTTGCATGGGGTACCACTTCCTACGCCCAGCAGCCCAAGGAGAGCTATTTCGACTCTGTGGTCAATGCCCGCATCCGCGAAGGGCAGGCAAAGGCCCGCGTCCAACCTTCCGCCAAGGGCAACGCCAAGGGTGGCACTAAGGGCAAGGCAGCCCCCAATGCAGGGGCTCTTGAAATACATGAGCCTGACCCCGACCCCAATATCATCGACACGGCCCTCGCCAGTGGCGACGAGCTGATTGACATCATGTACAACGCCACTTTGCCACCCCCGTCGGCCCTATGGTATGGGCGCAATCTCTCCGGCTCGCACGTCCGCTTGGTCAACCTCTCTATGGATTCGCTGCCCGACGAAATCTCCATCAACCTTCTCAAAGCCGACGAGAAATTCTGTTTCCCAGTCAAAAACGTCATCACCTCCCCCTACGGATGGCGATGGAACCGTCCCCACCGTGGAGTCGACATCCGTCTCAAAATGGGCGAGCCTGTCCGCAGTGCCTTCAACGGCGTGGTACGCATCGCCCGCCCCATGGGCGCCTATGGCAACCTCGTTGTCGTGCGCCACTACAACGGTCTAGAAACCGTCTATGGGCATCTTTCCAAAATCAACGTCAAGCCCATGCAGGTCGTGGCCGCCGGGCAGATACTGGGTCTAGGCGGCAGTACGGGCCGCTCCACCGGACCCCACCTCCATTTCGAAGTGCGTTTCCAATACGAGCCCTTTGACCCAGAATGGATTCTCGACTTCTCCAGTTACTCCCTTCGCACTCGCCGCCTCTATCTCGACAAGACCTACTTCGGCATCCGCAAGCCACGCAGTGGCGAAGCCCTTGCTTACAAGGCCGACAAAAGCATCATCCCCGAAGAACAGGCCAAAGCCAGGCCTGCCAGCAACAAACCCGTCTATGCCAGCCTCAAGAAAGGCGAGACCATCGATGCCTTTGCCAAACGCAACTATACTACCGCCGACCGTGTGCGCGAACTCAACCCCGACATAAAAAAGCCCAAGTCCGGCACCCGCCTCCGCGTCCGATAAACAGCTTCTCAGTCCTTATCTCTTAACACTTACCTCAATATGAACATCGTCTTTATGGGTACGCCCGACTTTGCCGTCGCTTCGCTCCATGCCATCCGTGAGGCAGGCCACAACGTTGTCGGTGTCGTCACCGTTCCCGACCGTCAGACTGGCCGTGGGCTCAAAGTCACCTTCTCTCCAGTCAAACAATATGCCCTCGACAATGCCCTTCCCCTCTTGCAACCCGAACGGCTGCGCGACCCGCAGTTCCTTGCCGACTTGGAGGCATGGCATGCCGACCTCTTTGTCGTTGTTGCCTTCCGTATGCTTCCTGAGTGTGTATGGGCCATGCCCCCGTTGGGCACATTCAACCTCCATGCCTCCTTGTTGCCGCAGTATCGGGGTGCCGCTCCCATCAACTGGGCCATCATCAACGGCGAGCATCAAACGGGTGTCACCACCTTCCTCCTCAACCAGCACATCGACGAAGGTTCGCTCCTCCTGCAGGCGACTACCCCCATCACGCCCGACGACGATGCCGGCACCCTTCACGACCGCTTGGCCGACATGGGTAGTGCCCTTGTGGTGCGTACCATTCAGGGGCTTGCCGATGGCACTCTCTCGCCGTGCCCCCAGCCAGCCATCGCCGACCTCCGTCCTGCCCCCAAGATTTTCAAGCCCGACTGTGCCATCAATTGGCAGCTGCCGGGAGCCAAAATAGTCGACTTTGTCCGAGGCCTCTCGCCCTATCCTGCCGCCACCATGCAGATGATCGACCACAAAGGAACCATGCAGCAAATCAAAGTCTACCAAGTATCCTTCGAACCCGCTCCCGCAAGTCGCATAGGCGAGCTGATAACCGACCGAAAAACCTATCAAAAAGTCGGTGTGCAGGACGGGTATATCCACATTTTGAGCCTTCAACTCAGTGGCAAGAAAAGAATTAACATAGATGAATTCCTCCGTGGGTATGATGTAACACATTGGAATGTAGTGCTATAAAAATGGGGTTTAAAAATTAACAAATTATTTTTCAACAAATTCGTCTGCATAAGATAAAAAATTGCTATATTTGCAAACGCAAAAATAACACAAACCCTATAAAAAATTACACTATGAACAAAACCGAATTAATTGCAGCAATGGCTGAAAAAGCCGACATGACCAAGGTGGATGCAGGCAAAGCCCTAAACGCTTATGTTGATGTCGTTAAAGAGCAGCTCGCTAAGGGCGACAAAGTCACCCTCATTGGCTTTGGCACCTTTGGCGTTGTCAGCCGTCCCGCCCGCACTGGCCGCAACCCCCGTACCGGCAAAACCATCAAGATTGCCGCAAAGAAGAGTGCCAAATTCAAAGCCGGTAAAGGCCTAATCTAAGATTGTCACTCAGTCAAGAAAACGACAAAGGCTGCAACAGGCGTTGCGGCTTTTGTCGTTTTCATCTCCTCACATGATGCGGAAACGAAGGCAGGCTCCATTGGAACCTGCCTTCGTTCTGTGGTTAATATATTTCGTTCTGCCTATCGCACAATGTCCATCTCGGCTATGAGGTTCTGGGCGTTGGCATACTTGTCGATGACAAACAGCATGTAGCGGCTGTCGAGACAGATGCAGCGCTGCAGGTTCTCCTCGAAGTCGATGTCGCCGCTCATGGCTTCGCCGTTGCCGTCAAAGGCCAGGCCAATCAGGTTGCCGTAGGCATCCAGCACGGGCGAGCCGCTGTTGCCGCCGGTGATGTCGTTGTTGGTAATGAAGCAGGTGGGCAGCTCGCCACGGCTGTTGGTGTAGGGGCCGTAGTCCTTGGCGTTATACAGGTCCTTCAGTCTCTGCGGCACGATAAACTCGGTGCTGTTGGGGTTCTCCTTCTGCATCACTCCTTCGAGGGTGGTGTAGTAGTGGTAGGTCACGCCGTCGCGGGGTTCGTAAGCCTTCACGTTGCCATAGGTCAGGCGGATGGTGCTGTTGGCATCGGGGCACATCAGTTTGCGCCCGGCGTTGATTTGCAGAATGCCGTCAACAAAGTCGCGCTGTCCGCGGGTCAGGTTGTCGCGGCTCTCGGCGGGCACGGCCTGATACAGCTCACGGTACTGGTCGAGTATCTCGGACCCGTACACATATATCTCGTCGCGTTCCAAAGTCTTCAGGCTGGGGTTCTTCAAGTAGGCGTTCAAAGCCTCCTCGTTGGCGAAGATGCTGCGGCTGAACAGGCGGTTCACCAAGGCGGTGAAATCGCCCTTGTACTTGCGGTCGACATTCTTCAGGCAGTCGGGAGCGTACTTGAGGTCGATGTGGCTGTAGGTATACTCCATCATGGCGGCCATCAGACGCTCTTCGACCTGCTGGTCATAGTCCTTGTAGAACTTGGCAGC
>CAZTVH010000001.1:29050-46611 GCA_964616965.1 uncultured Bacteroidaceae bacterium
ACCTTCATGGTGTTGAGTTTCTTGAGTGCGATGTTCTGCTCGTTGCTGTACTTCCAGTAGTTCGAGCAGCTGGCATACTTCGAGGCATATTTGATTTTCACGGCCTGGTCGGCGTTCATCATCTCGCGCAGGATGTTAATCTTCACGGTGCGAATTTTGTAGCGCAGGTCGTTGCTCACGCCCATCGTCTCCTCCAAGCCGTAGGAGGTGAGGAAGCGGTTGGTGGTGCCGGGAAATCCGAGCACCATAGCGAAATCGCCGTCTTTCAGTTCGCGTACGCTCACCGGCAGGTGGTGCTTGGGCTTCAGCGGGATGTTCTCCTTGGCGTAGGGGGCAGGCTTGCCGTCGGGGGAGGTGTAGATGCGGAACATCGAGAAGTCGCATGTGTGGCGGGGCCATGCCCAGTTGTCGGTGTCGCCGCCAAACTTACCCATCGACGAGGGAGGTGCGCCCACCAGGCGGACATCCTTGTAGATGATATGGACGAAGAGGAAATACTGGTTGCCGTTGAACATGGGCTTCACCGTGGCCTCGTAGTCGGTGCCTGCGGCAGCCTCCTGGGCGATGCGCTGGCATACGTTGCGCACGGCCTTGGCGCGGTCGGCCTCGCTCATGTCGTCGCTAAGGCATTCCAGCACACGTCCGGTCACATCCTCCATACGAATCAGTATCGAGGCGGTGAGGCCGGGGTTAGGCAGCTCCTGCGCCATGTTGTAGGCCCAGAAACCGTCGCGCAGGTAGTCGTGCTCCACGGTCGAATGCTCCTGCAGCTTGCCGTAGCCGCAGTGGTGGTTGGTAGAGATGAGGCCCTTGTTGGAGATAATCTCGCCAGTGCAGAAGTGCGAGAAAGGGCGACCCTCGTTGCCGAGGCCCACAATGGCATCTTTGATACAGTTCTGGTTAATGGAATAGATGTCTTCGGGCGTGAGCTTGAAGCCAGCCTTCTGCATGTCGGCATAGTTCTTGCCAATGAGCGAAAGCAGCCACATGCCCTCGTCGGCGCGGCTGGCGGCGGGTGCCAGCACCAGCACCGCCAAGGTCAGGGTAAGGATGATTTTTTTCATGCTATTAATGTTATGTTACTATTATTATAATACACTATTTGAAAATGCAAAGATACATTATTTTTTCGACATATTGTCTTTTTAGTACGAATAAAATATGGCACATGCTCTCTTACTGCCTGTCGCATAGCGTGTAGTGCTGTTTCGCCAGTCCTCGGTGCCTGTGCCCGAACGCCATTTTTGCAGGGGTTGGGCCGCCGTCGCACGCCCGCCACACAGGGTAGTATGCCCTATGTGGCTTCCCCTTCCCTGTCGTCGTGGCAGGCTTGTGCCGCCCCTCTTCCGCAGCCTGCGGCTCCCGCGCCCTGGATGGGTGCGGGGTGTGGGAGGCTCCCTCCATTTTTCGCTCGTTTTCTGCACTATCTTCGCTCCTTACCCATTCTGGGAGCGGAGAACGACTTGAAAAGGGGCAGCAATCAATCGTATGCGGCAGGGAGCGACAAGGAGCGGCGGGACGAGACGATTTTTAACAACTGGCGGTGGAAAGAAAAGAGTTTTCAACAGCGAAAAGTGAGTAATTGTTAAAAATGTCGAGGCGAAATGAAACCTTTTTTCTGGTTTCCCGTATACTAGGTTATCAAAAAATGGAAGTTGAAAACTTTTTTTGGAACTTTTTGGCAATTATTGGAAAATAAGTTGTACTTTTACACTCTGAAACAATATTAGTAAAAATGGCTCTAATACTTGGAACAGAATACTGTAAGATTGATTCGAATGGCCGATTCAAGCTTCCAATTGCCTTAAAAAGGCAGTTGGGGACGGAAGATTGCCATTTTGTGATCCGTCGCGGATTCACGTCCGAGTGTTTAGAGTTATGGACGTTTGCCAGTTTTCAAGAGGAGATGGAAGTACTCCAAAAAGAGTTGAACCTCTACAACATCGAGGATGTTCAGATATATCGTCGGTTGACGCGTCTGAACAATGTGGATATGGACAGCAATGACCGCCTGTTGATTCCACAGGAACAGAAATCGTTGATAGGGGATACGAAGGAGATAGTGTTGCAGGGTGCCGGTAGGTACATCGAAATCTGGGAACGAGCCGCCTATGATAAGATGAACGACGATGACGCCAACTTCGCGTTGATGGTCAACAAAAGACTGGGGAAACTGCATGGACTATCATCTGCCAGTGATGCTCAATGAATGCATCGAGGGATTGAACATCCGTCCTGATGGGACGTATGTGGACGCTACCTTCGGGGGTGGCGGCCACTCGCGTGCCATCATGTCGCATTTGGGCGAGGGTGGTCGTCTGATAGCCTTTGACCAGGATGCCGACGCGTTGGCAAACGCGCTGGACGACCCTCGCTTTACGTTGCTGAACGAGAATTTCCGCCATGCGAAGAGTTTCCTGCGGCTGCACGGCGTGAGGAAGGTGGACGGGCTGTTGGCTGACTTGGGCGTGTCGTCGCACCAGTTCGACGTGGCGGAGCGTGGTTTTTCGACCCGCTACGACGGGATGCTGGACTTGCGCATGGACCAGCGCCAGGAGCAGACGGCCCGCGACTTGGTGAACACTGCCGACGAGCAGGAGCTGGAGCGGCTGCTGCGGCTGTATGGCGAGCTGCCTAACGCTCGCCAGATGGCAAGGGCAATAGTGGCGGCACGCGCCACCAAGGCAATCGATACTACCTTTGACCTGCGCGAGGCGGTGAGCCGCCACCTGCCAAGAGGGATGGAGAATAAATATCTGGCGATGCTGTTTCAGGCGTTGCGGATAGAGGTGAACGGCGAGCTGGAGGCGTTGCAGGCATTGCTGCGGCAGTCGGTGGAGCTGTTAAATCCCGGTGGCAGGGTGGTGGTGATGTCGTACCATTCGTTGGAAGACAGGCTGGTGAAGAATTTCTTCAAGACGGGCAATTTCGAAGGGGTGTTGGAGAAAGATTTCTATGGCAACCCGATTGTGCCGTTGAGAGTGGTGACACGCAAGGCTGTGACGGCAGGCGAGGCAGAGCTGCAACGCAACAGCAGGGCGCGTAGCGCGAAGCTGAGAGTGGCAGAAATGATTTGAGAATAGGAAGTTGAACATAGAGAATTGAAAATTTGGAGTACCCTTTAAACCCTTTATAACCCTTTAACCCTAAATCCCGTTAACCATAACACCCCCAACCCCAATAACCCTTAAAACCCTATACACCCTCAATGAAACAGGACGAACAGCGAAACGAGCAGGCTGCGGGGCAGCCGACAAAAAGCGATAAGAAGAAGCCTAACTGGCTGTCGAGGATATTAGGTGGCGATGTGTTGCAGAGCAAGGCAGTGGTGAAGCAGATGCCGGTGATATTGCTAGGCTGTATTTATGCGCTGTTGTTGGTGTATAACCGCTACAAGGTTGAGGACTTGACCAAGGCTAAGTTGGCGGCACAGGACCGAATCAACTTCTTGCGCGAAAGCCGCATCGAGTTGCAGAAACGCTACCAAGAGACGGTGAAGATTTCGCAGATAGCGGAGCTGTTGGACAGCACGGGAGTGGGCATCACGGCAGGGCCGCCCTTTGAGATTTGAAAAATGAGAATTGACAATTGAGAATGGAGCTTTTTAACCATCTTACCCTTTAAATTGTAAACCTTAAACTTAAAACTAGTATAGTCCTTTGGAAAAGAAACAATATACAAAGCCTTTGTTCACCAAGATGTTGGTGCTGTATCTGCTGCTAGTGATAGGAGCAGGGGGAGCGATGTTGTGGGCTGTCATCAAAACGCAGGTGGTGGATGGCGATATGTGGAGAGAGGTAGCGTCGAAGCGCGAATGGATAGACCGTGTGGAACCTGCCCGCAGGGGTACCATCTTCTCGTCGGACGGCAAGGTGCTTGCCACCACGGTGCCGGTGTGCGACCTGTGTCTGGACTTGAGGCGTTGGCCTAAGTTGAACAGCAAGGGCGAGGTGGTGATGAAAGAGGGGGAAAAGGTGATGGAAGGCTGCATCACGAATGAAAAGAAGTTTGAGGCCAATCTCGACATGGTATGCAACATATTGCACACCCAGTTTCCGACAAAGTCGAAAGAGTATTATCACAAACGTATCTGGAATGAGTATATTAAGGCAGATTCGGCGAGTCGCTGCTTCTATGTGGAACGCAAGGTGCCCTATTCGCAGTGGGAGGCCATCCGCTCACTGCCCGGATGGGGACGCTGCGTGGTGACCAAGACTGCTGCCGGCAGTGTGATGGGCTATGTACGGGCACATATCTACGGCAATTTGGGAGAGAATATTGTGGGACAGCATTTCGTCACCAAGACCCAGGAGGGCTACACGGGTTTGGAAGGCTACTACGACAGCGTGTTGCGCGGGCAGGACGGCATGTACCGCTGCCGCCGACTGACGTTGGGGACATGGCTGCCGGTGGAGGGCGAGGCCGCTCCCGACGAGGACTCGACTTTGGTGCACCGCAAAGTGGACGGACGAAGCATCATGGCCACCATCGACACCCGCTATCAGGATATTGCCGAGAGTGCGCTGCGTAACTCGATGAACACCTATGGAGGGCAGAGGGGCTGCGCTATCTTGATGGAGGTGGAGACGGGCTATGTGCTGGTGTGCAGCAATCTGACACGCGACACATCGGGTGCCATCAAAGAGCAGTTGTGGAGCAACATGGTGTGCAGCGGTCACTATGAGCCAGGGTCGACATTCAAGACTGTGGCTATGATATCGATGCTCAACGACAAGCAGATAGCCCTCGACACCACGAAGCGCGTGCGTGTGGGTGGCGTGAAGGAATATGGTGCTAGCCGTCAAAAGATAGATGCCGAGCACGGCGACGAGCACGACACTGCCACTCTAGGCGGAGTGTTGCGTGTGTCGTCGAACGTGGGTATGTGCGAACTGGCATGGGAGTACTACCGCAATCGCCGTGAAGATTTTAAGAAGGGAATTACAGATATATTCCCATTCGGACTGATGCATCCCGATTTGGCGGTGCAAGAGACTCCGACGAGGGTGGTACCGCTGCGTTCGGACCGTGACTTCCTGAACCTCAGCTATGGTTACTCCTGTACAATCACCCCGCTGCAGATGGTGACATTCTACAATGCCATAGCTGGAGGCGGAAGGATGGTGAAGCCGCTCTTCTGCCGCGAGATACTGGATGGTGGCCGCCGCAGGAGTGTCAAGCCGGTGGTGCTGAACGAGCATGTGTGTAGCGAGGAGACCGCCAAGCAGATGCGCGAGATGTTGGTGAGTGTGGTGGAAAAGGGTACGGGCAGCAATATATATAATACCGTCTACGGCATCGGGGGCAAGACAGGCACTGCGCTACATGCCAACGACCGTTCGATAAAGAACTCGTCGTTTGTGGGGTTCTTTCCTGCCGACAATCCCCGCTACACCTGCATGGTGTTGTTGGAGGGCACAAGCAAGGCAGGACGCTACGCTGCGGCACCGGTGTTTAAGAAGATAGCCGACTGTGTGGTGGCGTTCGATAAGGAGCTGGGCAGCATACGCCTGCAGGAAATGGGCAGGGAGGTGCGTCCGGTGGCCACCAAGGCTCCTCGACAGCAGTTGGAGACGGTGCACAAGCTGTTGGGCATGCCTTTCAGTGTGACTGACACTACCGCTATGACGGGTTGGATGGTCTACGACACGGAGCAGGAAGGCTATCGCAACTACACGATGCCTACGGATGTGGTGCCCGACTGCAAGGGCATGACTATCCGCGATGCCATGCGGATGCTGCGCGATATGGGCTATAAGGTGCGCTTCAGTGGGCAGGGCAAAGTGGTGTCGCAGTCCCCCAAGGCTCGTACCGCTGCCAAGAAGGGGACCACGGTAGTGCTGGAACTGAATTGAGAATTGAAAAATTGAAAGTTGAAAATTGAAAGTTGAAATATGAAATTATTTGACTTACTGAAAGGAGTGGCAACGGTAGAGCCTCCCAAGCTGAACCCTGAGGTGGGAACCCTCTGCTTCGACTCGCGTAAGGTGGAGCAGGGGAGTTGCTTTGTGGCGCAGGTGGGAGTGCAGGTGGACGGCCACGACTACATTGCCAATGCCGTGGACAAGGGTGCGGTGGCGGTGGTGTGCCAGCATCTGCCTGCCAAAGTGGACGAGCGTGTGGCGTATGTGGTGGTGGAGAACAGCGATGTGGCTTTGGGCATGATGGCTGACAACTATTATGGGCATCCCTCCAGCAAGTTGAGGTTGATAGGCATCACCGGCACCAATGGCAAGACTACCACTGTCACGCTGTTGCACCGTCTGTTCCGCCAGTATGGAATGCATGTGGGGCTGATTTCAACCATCGTCAACAAGATAGACGAGACTGAGATTGCCGCCACCCATACTACCCCCGATGCCTTGCAACTGAACCACCTGTTGAGTCAGATGGTGGATGCGGGCTGTCAATATGCCTTTATGGAGGTGAGCAGCCATGCCCTTGTGCAGCACCGTGTGGCAGGTCTCACCTTCGCGGGAGGGCTGTTTAGCAATATTACCCACGACCATCTCGACTTCCATAAGACATTTGCCAACTATATCGCTGCCAAGAAGAGTTTCTTCGACCAGCTCCCGGCAGAGGCTTTCGCCCTCACCAACAGCGACGACCGCAACGGTCTCGTGATGGTTCAGAACACCCGTGCCAAGGTGTATACCTATAGTTTGGAACGCATGGCAGACTTTCGCTGCCGTGTTGTAGAGGACAGCTTTATGGGACTGCTGATTGAGCTGAACGGCCACGAAGTCTACTCGCGGCTAGTGGGGCGTTTCAATGCCTACAACCTTACGGCCATTTATGCCACTGCTGTGCTATGCGGTGTTGCGGAGGCCGACGCGTTGCGCCTGCTCAGCACCCTCAGTGCAGCCGAAGGACGTTTCCAATATGTTGTGGGCAGGGGCATCACTGCCATTGTCGACTATGCCCACACCCCCGATGCCCTGCAGAACGTGCTCGCTACCATCAATGACATTCGCAAACCCAACCAACAACTCTACACCGTGGTGGGCTGCGGAGGCGACCGCGACAAAAGTAAACGACCCGAAATGGCCAAGATAGCCTGTACGCTTAGCGACCGCCTTATACTCACCTCTGACAATCCCCGAACCGAAAATCCAGAATCCATTCTTGACGACATGGAAGCAGGCCTCACCGACGAGGAACGTGGCACAGTGTTGCGTATCACCGACCGCCACAGTGCCATAAAGACGGCCGTTCTGATGGCTCGTAAAGACGACATCATCCTCGTTGCCGGGAAAGGACACGAAAAATATCAGGATATCAAGGGTGTGAAACACCATTTCGATGATGTCGAAGAATTGGAGAAACTTTTAATGAATGTGTGAATGCTTGAATGTGTGAATGCTTGAATATTTGACTAACGAATTTACGAACTAACGCATTAACGAATTAATAATATGCTGTACTATCTCTTTGATTGGCTTGACCGAACGTTTGATTTCCCAGGGGCTGGAGTGTTCCAGTACATCTCCTTCCGCGCCTCAATGGCGGCTATTACGTCGTTGCTCATCATGCTCTTTTGCGGAAAGCCTTTTATAAACTTTATACGACGAAAGTCGATAGGCGAGACGGTCCGCAATTTGGGTCTTGCAGGGCAAAAAGAGAAGGAAGGCACCCCTACTATGGGCGGGCTGCTCATCCTTTCGGCCATCATCGTGCCTACACTGCTCGTTGCCAAGCTCGACAACGTCTACGTCATAGCCATGCTCGTCACCACGGTGTGGCTAGGAATAATAGGATTTATCGACGACTACATCAAGGTGTTTCGCAAAGATAAGAAAGGAATGCCCGGACGATTCAAGGTGTTTGGGCAGGTGGTGCTCGGCTTGGGTGTGGGTCTACTGCTGTCGTTCCATCCCGACATAGCCTCTACCAAGACCACTATCCCCTTTGTCAAAGGCAACGAATTCGACTATGCCTGGCTTATCAGTTGGATGGGTGATTGGGCCACCAACTGGGTGTGGGTGGTCTATGTGCTGGTAGCCATCTTCGTTGTCACCGCCGTATCTAACGCTTCCAACCTTACAGACGGTATCGATGGTCTCGCCACCGCCACCGCTTCCATCATTGGCGGCGCGCTTGCCATCCTCGCATGGCTGTCGGGCAACATTATCATGGCAAACTACCTCAACATTGTCTATCTCTCTAATATCGGCGAGCTCACGGTATTCATTACTGCCTTTGTCGGTGCTACGTTGGGCTTCTTATGGTTCAACAGTTTCCCTGCCGAAATATTCATGGGCGACACGGGGTCTCTGGCCCTAGGCGGTATCATTGCCGTCTTCGCCCTGCTGATTCGCAAAGAGCTGCTCTTGCCTATCCTATGCGGTATCTATCTGGTTGAAGACTTCTCGGTCATCTGCCAGACATGGGGTTGTCGCCTTTATCGGCGTCGGCACAAACTGCCGCCCAGCCAAGCTGTACCCATCGAGCATCGCCCGTTCCTTATGACACCTATCCACCACCACTATCAGAAGAAGGGTATTCCCGAACCCAAGATAGTGCAACGCTTTGCCATCATCGGCATCCTCCTTGCCATTGTCAGCATTGTAACTCTCAAGCTAAGATAGAGACGAAATTAAGAATTAAAAAATCAAACTTTCGCATCACCTACCAACAAAAGTGAAAATTGAATAATAGGCATACCCCTTAAACTCAGATAATCCCTTTACTCCTTTTTGATATGATTCTCGAAAACACGACATACTTCTCTAGCAACACACTGATTAATCAAGGTAGCGACCGTGTTTATGGTGGCTTGGCAGCCATTGCGTCCTCACGCCTGCGCCAAATGCGCGACCAGACCATACGCACCTGTTTCTCCCGTTTTGATGAAGCCGACTTCCGTCTCGAATATGTGGCACGCATCCACGGTATAGAATATATCAACGATGCTGCTGCCCGTAGCGTCAACGCCACATGGTATGCCCTTCAACGCATCGAGGGCAGCATCATCTGGATAGCCTTTGGCGGCGACAGCCATGCCGACTATGCCCGCCTGCAATCTCTCGTCCTCCGCAAAGTGCGCATGCTCGTCTGTGTGGGTGGCGACAACGGCAGCCTCCATCGGGCCTTCGACCGTGTGGTGCCAACCGTCGTAGATGTCGACAGCATAGGGGCAGCAGTCCACGCGGCCTGCTATAGCGGCATCCACGATGCCAAAGTGCTTTTCTCGCCTGCCACCCGTCACGGCCTTTCCGACGAAACGGCGGGTCTGCTTTTCCGTCGTGAAGTAAATGAACTTTGACAAATAGAAAAGTGTTAGGAAAGTTAGAATTTGATATTTAAAGAGGAATACTATTAAACTATAAACCCTTAACCCCTTTTAATGAAACGAAAACTCAACATATTGGCTGGCGACACTGCTCTATGGGTCATATTCTTCCTTTTGAGCGGCATATCCCTCGTGGCGGTCTATAGCACCATAGGCCTCTCGGCACTCACCACCATGGCCTCTACACCTATGCAGGCATTCTTCAGGCACATGGGTTTTGTGCTGGTTGCCTATCTTGTCATCATTGTTATGTCACATATCAACTTCCGCTATTTCTCCCGCCCCTCACTCTGGCTCTTTGTCGCCTCTATATTTCTCCTCGTGTTGGTGTTCGTTATTGGTGATGAACGCCGTTGGCTAGACCTCCCATTCCTGCCCCGTTTTCAACCTTCCGAAATAGCCAAGGTAGTCCTCATCGTCTTCACGGCCCGAAATATAGCCCGCAGTCGCGACCGACTTGACGACCCTAATATGCTCTATATCCTTCTCCTGCCCGTGGCCCTAGTCACTCTGCTCGTAGCACTCCCCAACCTCTCCACAGGCCTGCTTATCTTCATCTCATGCTACCTGCTGCTCTATTTCGGAGGTATCAACAAGCAGATGTGGTGGCGGGGCTTTGGCATTATTGCCGTGCTGGTACTAATCGCCTTTGCCCTATTCTACTTCTATGGCGATAAAATAGACTTCTTCCGCACAGGAACGTGGGGTCACCGACTCCAGAATTGGTTCCATCCCAACCCCAACGAGTTAAACCAAGAGAACATGGCCCGCATGGCCGTGGCTCGCGGTGGACTATTCTTCCACAACGGCATCGGCACCACCATACATGGCCGCCTTATGACTCAGGCACACAACGACTTCATCTTTGCTATCATTATTGAAGAAGCAGGCTCGCTTGCCGGGGCTTTTATCTTTGCCCTTTATGCGTGGTTCTATTTCCGTTGCATCCGTATTGCCACTAACTGTCAGGCACTATTTGGCAGTCTTTGTGTGGCAGGTCTGGGTACTATGATATTCATTCAGGCGGTAGCACACATGTGTGTTGCCCTAGGCGTTTTGCCCGTCACGGGCCAGCCATTACCCTTTATCAGTCATGGAGGCACTGCCTACATCTTTATGGGAGTGGGTATTGGTGTCATTCAAGCCGTGGCTGCCGACAATAAGCGTCAGCAGCGGTTGGCAGCCAACGCGTCACGGACGAATGGGTCCGACAATGGCAGAGGAGACGAACAAACTGACAATTCGACAATAAAACCGACTAACTAATATGAAAGTAATCATCAGTGGTGGTGGCAGTGGCGGCCACATCTTCCCCGCACTAGCAATAGCCAACACCATACGGAAGCGTCATCCCGATGCCCAGATACTCTTTGTCGGGGCCAAGGGGCGTATGGAAATGGAAAAGATACCTGCTGCAGGTTACGAAATAAAAGGTTTACCCATAGCTGGACTGCAGCGGCAGCTCACTTTCCGAAATATCCTCAAGAACTTGCAACTGCCATATCGAGTGGTTCGTAGCCGACAGATTGTACGCCGCATTATCCGTCAGTTCGACCCAGATATTGTCATTGGTGTTGGTGGCTTTGCCAGCGAACCAACCTTAAAGGCTGCAGCACGCATGGGGTATACCACCCTTCTGCAAGAACAGAACTCATACGCGGGACTGACCAACAAAACCCTCGCCCGCTCTGCTGCCACAATCTGTGTTGCATACGATGGTATGCAACGTTTCTTCCCTGCTGAAAAGATAGTCTTCACGGGCAACCCCGTTCGTGCCGACATTGAGCAGATGACAGCAACCCGTACCGAAGGGTGTGCCGCCTTTGAAGTCGATACCACCCGTCCGGTCCTTCTGTCGGTGGGGGGCAGCCTCGGTGCCCGCAGCATCAACCGTATGGTGCTACAGAACCTTACATTCTTTAAGGATAACAATATACAGCTAATTTGGCAGACTGGGCGATGGATGTATGAAGAGGCTGTGCAGGCCGTATGCCAGGCAGAACTACAGCAGTGGGTCAAGGTGCACCAATTCATCAGTCGCATGGATATGGCCTATGCCGCAGCCGATGTGGTAGTGTCGCGTGCCGGTGCTATTGCTATCTCCGAGCTTTGTCTGGTGGGCAAACCTGTCATCCTCATTCCCTCCCCCAATGTGGCAGAAGACCATCAGACCAAGAACGCTATGGCTCTAGTAAACAAGGGTGCTGCGCTTATGGTGCGTGATGATGAGTGCGCAACCAAGGGACTACCCGTGGTGCTGAATCTCCTGCGCAATACTCAGCAATGCGAGACGATGGGCAATGCAATCAAGGCACTTGCTATTCATCATTCGGCTGACAGGATTGTGGACGAAATAGACAAACTTGTAAGCAAAAAGTAAAAACCGAAGAGGCTACCTACCCAATTCACTAAACACAATTCGTATGAACTACTATTTTCTAGGTATTGGAGGTATAGGCATGAGTGCCATTGCGCGCTACTTCAAGCAGCGAGGCGACAAGGTGAGTGGCTACGACCGTACCGAGTCGGAGCTCACCCGCCAGTTGGTTTCGGAAGGCATCCCAGTGCATTATTCCGACGACCCGACGCTAATACCCGATTCTGTCGACCTAGTGGTATACACACCTGCCGTGCCACAACAGACGGCTGAGTTTCAGTATTTGTTGCAAAAAGGTATTCCCATGAGGAAGCGTTCTCAGGTGTTGGGTGAGCTTACTCGTGGCAAAAAGTGCTTGGCTGTGGCAGGGACTCACGGCAAAACCTCAACCTCCAGCCTTGTCGCCCATATCCTGCATCATACCGATATAGGGTGTAGTGCCTTTCTGGGTGGCATATCTAAGAATTTTGGCTCCAATCTCTATGTTGACAACAATAGCGACTATGTGGTGGTGGAAGCCGACGAGTACGACCGTTCCTTCCTGCAGTTGCATCCCTATTGCAGTGTCATCACTGCCACCGATGCCGACCACCTTGACATATACGGGACCCATGAGAACCTGCTGGCTGCATTCCGTCAGTTTGCTTCTCAGACCGCCCCAGATGGGTCGCTCATTCTAAAACAGGGGCTACCCCTGCTTGGAGAAACTGCTGACCACCACGACCACGGAGAAGAGCATCATAGTCATAGCGACATTCGGGAGCAACTCGGCCTCCACGACTCTCAATTTGCAATCCACGACTATACTGCCCACGGCATCGAGGCCGACTACTATCCCTGGAATGTGCGTAACTATAATGGAAACATCTTTTTCGACCTCCGTACTCCCAAAGGGGTCATCTACGACCTTGAGCTGCCCAATAGCAGCCTCTATAATGTAGAGAATGCTGTGGCTGCGGCTGCCATGGTGATGACGCTAGGTGTCAACGAGCATCAGTTGCGTTATGGTTTCAAGACCTATGAGGGTGTGCGTAGGCGTTTCGACTATCGTATAAAGACCAAAGACCTGGTGATGATTGACGACTATGCCCACCATCCACAGGAGATAGCCGCCTGTCTAGAGAGTATACGCTACCTTTATCCGGGCAAACGTGTGGTGGGTATATTCCAGCCTCATCTTTATTCGCGTACTCGCGACTTTGCCGACCAGTTTGCCTCGGTGCTTTCCACCCTAGACGAGCTTATCATGCTGCCCATCTACCCCGCTAGAGAAAAGCCTATTTTGGGTGTCACATCTTCGATGGTGCTGCGCAAAATCGACAGCCTCTCCAAATACCTCTGCACGCCCGACCAAGTGTTGGAACTCGTGCCTGCCCTCTGCCCCGACGTGGTGGTAACTATGGGGGCTGGTGACATAGACCGTTTGGTACCCCGCCTTGAGCAGGTGCTTAAATCGGAAAGTGAAAACTGAAATTAGTCGCAACTATTATATATCAACCCTTTCGAACCATTCAAACCTTTAACCCTTGAAGAAGAAAACCAAGATATTATCCCTCTCTGTCGTAGTGCTGCTGGCTCTGCTGGTGCTGGCTGCAAACGTGTGGCGTAGGCAGTCGCTCGTCAGGGACGTGCGTGTAGACATAGACTATGGGCGTGCCGACACATTGGTGACAGCCGCTCAGGTGGAGGAGCAAATCCGTGCCGCCATGCCCCGTCTTGCATCCACCATGGTGCGCGATGTCGACCTAAAGGCCGTTGAGCGGGTAGCCTCAACCTCGCCCTACCTGATGGGCTGTAAGGCCGGAACCTCTATAAGCCGCAACGTGGTCCTCTTTGCCTCGCAGCGTCGTCCCATAGTGCGCGTATGCACACAAGAGGAATACTATCTCGACGAAACAGGCCACCGCCTACCCGTCAGTTCTGTCGGCACGAGCGATGTGATAGTGGCAAGTGGAAATATTCCCCCTAGTGGGAGGGGGGTGACCGATGTGTGGAAATTGTCCAGCTACCTCGACCAACACCCAGATCTCTCTCCCCTTTTCGACCAAATCTATCGTGATGCTAAGGGAGACCTCTATCTTACGCCTAAACTGGGCAACCACCGAGTGCAATTGGGCGATGTGGACGACCTCGACGACAAGTTCCATCGTCTCATGGCTCTATATCAACGAGCCTTGCCTCAGGTGGGTTGGGAAAAATACAGCCAAGTGAGCGTGAAATACCGTGGTCAGGTGGTGTGTACCCGAAGGGAGTGAAGCTGTTGGTGAACCCTGTGTATCCGAGTGTGCAACAATTCAGAAAACATAAATACCCAAGCAAATAAATAATACCCATCATGGAAAAATACATAGTAGGCCTAGACATTGGAACCACGAAAATTGCCTGTTTTATAGGCCAACGGGCAGAAAATGGTAAAATCAAGATTGTCGGTTTTGGCAAGACCGACTCAATTGGTGTCGAACGCGGAGTGGTACGCAACATACGCAGCACCGCAGAATCCATCCGTCATGCAGTGGCAGATGCTTCCGAAATGGCTAAGTATGATGTCAAAGAAGTGTATGTCGGTATCGCTGGACAACACATCAAGAGCCAGTCCAACAAAGGTTCGGTAATGATTCCATCTAACCATCGTATGATTGAGGAAGAAGACGTGCAGCGTCTCATCGACGACCAGTATCATATTCTTCTTGAACCAGGCGAGGATATTATTCATGTTTTCCCCCAGTGCTATATTGTGGACAACGATGTGTTGGAAACCGACATTAGCCCTGTGGGCGTGGCTGGCAAATGCCTCATGGCCAACTTCCACATCGTCACGGGCAACACAACCAACCTTCACAATATTCGCGATGCCGTGGAGGAGGCTGGGTTGCGCATCAAGAACGTGGTGTTGGAACCCGTGGCTTCTGCCTACGCTGTCCTCGATGACCGCGACAAGAGTGCAGGTGTCGCGCTGGTCGACATCGGCGGCGGTACCACTGATATCGCCATCTTTCAGGAAGGCATCATTCGCCACACTTCCGTGCTGCCTTTGGCAGGCAACGTCATTACCAATGATATTCGCGAGAACTGCAAGATTCTCAAACACCAAGCCGAGAGCCTCAAAACCAAGTTCGGCTCTTGCCTCCCTACCAGCGTCAATCAGGATGACATTATTTCCATCCCTGGCATCCGCAATCAGGATCCTCGCGAAATCAGCGTGCGTACCCTTGCGGGCATCATCAAGTCGCGTATGCAGCTCATCTTAGAGCAGGTGGGCTATGAGATACAGCTCTCTGGTTTCGACCGTCAACTCATCGCTGGTGTAGTGCTCACGGGTGGTGGCGCACGTCTGAAGAATATCAAGGAGTTTGCCGAGCTTGTAATAGGTATCGACACGCGCATCGGCACCCCCGACGAACATCTCGACCTGTCTAGCAGTGTCAGTTTCGAAGACCTCAGCCATCCGATGTATGCCACTGGCATAGGCTTGGTTCTATACGGGCTTGAGGCTGAAGAACTGGCTGCCTCAAAGACACCTGCCGTGGATGCCGAGCAGCCCGCCCAACCATCCGAGGAAGAGACTCATGAAAACGAGGCTGGTGACAACGATAGCGATTCGGCATCTTCCAAGAAGGCCAAAACCCGTAAAATGAGGAAGGGGAAGAATGGGGAAAGCTTTGTCGGTGCCATTACTAACTGGCTCACCGATGTGTTTACAGAAGAGGATTATGAGGACTAGTATGGTGGAAGTCAGTGTTATGCCTGGTTTAGTCTACAGTGTAGAAATCATCGGGTTGAAGCATTGAGAATCGATGTTGCGTTAAGTAGGCAAAAGGATTGTTCATAACGTGTTGATAAACAATTGGGGTATAGGACAGGCTGTTTCGAAATAAAGTAGTATTTTTACAAAATGAAATGGTAAGTTGTGGGTGGTATAACTATATAGATATAAATAATTTAAACGATATAGAAAAGATGGACGACAACAATAATTCGCAGTTTTTGGCATTCGACTCGCCGTTGAACCAGTCATCTTACATCAAGGTGGTAGGTGTGGGTGGCGGTGGCAACAATGCCGTCAACCACATGTTTCGTAAGGGCATCACGGGAGTCGACTTTATTGTATGTAACACCGACATGAAGGCTCTTAACGGCAGTCCTGTGCCTAACAAACTGCCGCTAGGGCATTCAGGCATGGGGGCGGGAAACGACCCCGCCAAGGCTCGCCGTGCTGCCGAGAGCAAGGAACAGGAGATCAAGGAACTGTTTGAGCATAACACTAAGATGGTCTTTATCACTGCTGGCATGGGTGGTGGAACAGGCACGGGTGCGGCTCCGGTGATAGCCCGTATTGCCAAAGAAATCAAGATACAGGACGACGATATGGACGAAGAGGGTAGCATTCTGGTGGTGGCGGTAGTAACAACCCCTTTCCAGTTTGAAGGCCGTTTGCGTTTGCGTCAGGCTTTGGAGGGAGTGGAAGAGCTGCGCAAACATGTCGATTCGATTTTGGTTATCAACAACGAGAAGTTGCGCGGCTACGGCAATCTGGTCATCACCGATGCTTTTGCCATGGCCAACGATGTGCTGCTGACCGCTGTGAAGGGCATTGCAGAGATTATTACGCTCAACGCTTTTGTGAATATAGACTTCCGTGATGTGAACACAGTGATGGAGAGTAGCGGCACCGCTTTGATGGGCATTGGCGAGGGCGAAGGCGAGAACCGTGCCCTGCAGGCTGTGGAGCAGGCTGCTACATCGGTGTTGTTAGACGACAACGACATTGCAGGAGCAAAGAATGTGCTGTTGTATTTCTCCTACGGCCCCGACAACAAAGCCACGATGGACGAGATGGGTGCCATTACCGACTATCTGTGCAGTAAGACGGGTGCCGATACCAATGTCATCTGGGGCACTGGCGAGGATGAGACGTTGGGCGACAAGGTAAAGATAACCCTTATTGCTACGGGTTTTGAACAGAAGGAGCATGAGGGCTTGCGCTATAAGTTACCTGAAGAGCCAGATAAGCGTCCCGTCGCAAAACCTGCTACACCTGCAGGCGAACCCCGTATTATTCAGAAGCCTGACAACCAGCCTGTCGGCACGCCTAGGTTTGGGTCTGTTGACGAAATGCCTCGTTCGAATGGAGACATTGTCGGTAGAAAAGTCGAAGAGCCCGCTATTGAGCGTGTGCAGCCGACAGAGACCAAGCCTGCCTCCCCACGCGTCATTCAGTTGGATGATGATGTAAAGCCTGTCGAACGTCAATCGGTAACAGAGTCTGCCGACGATGGTATGCGTATCATCAATCGTACAGAGAACATGCAACCGTCACGAGGAGATGCTGAGATGCGTGGCCTGCAACCGGCTCAGGCTGTTCGCGAAACGACTGTTACCACCTTGCCGAACATGGAGATTGAACAAGACCAACCCTCTCTAGATAAACTAGAGTTGGAGACCCTGAGTCGTGCAGAACGCATCAGGATGATGCACGACCTGTTGCGCAACCATGCCGACGGGGCCGCGAAGGTGGAGGCTATGAACCCCATGGAACTTACAGGTGAAAAACTCTATAAGGCGGCACATTCGTCGGAGTCGTCGGTGAAGAATCCTGGTGTGTCGGCTGATGGCAAGTTGAAGCCTAATACCTATCTGTATACCTCGGTGGATTAAAGACCTAGTGTGGGGTTAACCGCCGGAAGAAGGCAACTGCTGTTATGGGACTCTCTCGCCATACGTCTGGTCAGCGTGGACGTACTGCTATTGGAACGATTTGTGGTATCTTGGCAGCTGTCTGCTATGGTACCAATCCGTTGGGGGCTCTGAAGCTCTATGCCGAGGGAATGCCCACTAGTAGTGTGCTTTTCTACCGCTTTGGGTTGGCGTGGGTGATTATAGCCATCGTGATGG
>CAZTVH010000002.1:0-43920 GCA_964616965.1 uncultured Bacteroidaceae bacterium
ACAATGGACGGCTCTACTGCAGCGAATTGGTGCAAGAATGCTTCTTCGACCAAAAGGGGCAACGTCTCTTCCCATACAAACCCATGAACTTCTACGCCTCCGACGGCACCCTGCCTGCCTATTGGCAGCACCACTTCGACAGCCTCGGCGTTGCAGTCCCACAAGACCTGCCCGGCACCAACCCCAACGACATGTCGCGCTCACCCATCCTCCACCAATTTAGAATACAATAACTACCATGCGACTAGAACTGCTGTCACCTGCCAAGAACCTTGAACAAGGGCGCGAGGCCGTCAACCACGGCGCCGATGCCGTCTACATTGGCGCACCCGCCTTTGGAGCGCGCACTGCCGCTGGCAACAGCATCGAGGACATTGAATCGTTGGCACACTACGCCCACCTCTACCACGCCAAGATATTTGCCACTGTCAACACACTGCTATTTGACAACGAAATTGACGACGCCGTCGCCATGCTGCATCAGCTCTACAATGCAGGCGTAGATGCCGCCATCATCCAAGACCTAGGACTGCTCGAGTGCGACCTTCCCCCCATCGAGCTGCACGCCAGCACCCAGACCCACAACGCCAGCCTGCCACGCATACAATTTCTAGAGAGCGTAGGATTCAGTCGCATCATTCTGGCACGCGAGACCTCGCTGCAACAGATGGAGGAGATACGCCGACACACCCATGCCGACCTCGAAGCCTTTGTACAAGGGGCTCTATGCGTCTCCTACAGCGGACAATGCTACATGAGCCAATACCTCAATGGCCGCAGCGGCAACCGAGGCTGTTGCTCGCAGCCCTGTCGCTCCGCCTACGACCTATACAATGAGCAAGGCACACGCCTCAGACAGAACGAGCACCTCCTTTCGCTCAAAGACTTCTCCGCCGCACAGCACCTGCGGCAGATGGTTGATGCAGGCATCACCTCGTTCAAAATCGAAGGCCGCCTCAAAGACCTCGGCTACGTCAAAAACGTCACCGCATACTACCGCCGCCTGCTCGACGACATAATAGAGGGTACCGAACATACACAGTCATCCTCCGGCCACTGCAAGTTCCACTTTGTTCCCGACCTCGAAAAGACCTTCAACCGAAGCTTTACCGACTACTTTCTGGAGAAACGTCAACCCATGGCAACCCTCAGCACACAGAAGTCAATCGGCAAGCGTATCGGCACTGTCAAACGCATTGAGCGCAACAGCATCACTATCGACAGCCGCGAGCCGCTCACCACTGGCGACGGGCTCTGCTTCATGAACGCCCAAGGCACATGGGAGGGATTCCTCGTCAACCGAGTGGAACGCACCACCGTATTTCCTAACCATATGCCCGCAACCCTACAAGTGGGCACTGACATTTGGCGCAACAACGACCAAGCCTTTGAACGGTTGCTACAAGGCAACACCAGCAATAGGAAAATCGACCTTCGAATGGAACTCTCCGACACCGACGACGGACTGTGTCTGCGACTTATCGACAGCGACGGCTGCCAAGCCTCGGCCTCAATTGCTTGTATCAAAGAACGTGCACAAAACCCTGTCAAAGCCATAGAGCTGACACAGCGGCAGCTCGCCAAGCTGGGTGACACTATTTTCAGTGCAACCCACATCAACATCGATTGTCAGCAGCCCTACTTCCTTCCAGCCTCCACCCTCAACGAACTGCGCCGCCAAGCCGTGGCACAGCTACAGGAAGTGCGTGTGATACAACATCTGGCACATCGTGGCACTAGTCCCTCGCTGGAAGAACGCCGACAGAACACAACCCCCTACTTCGAACCCACGCTCGACTATCGTGCCAACATCATCAACGAGCAGAGCAGCCAGTTCTACCAACGACATGGAGCCAACACCACAGAATATGGACTGGAGAAGAGCCTCGACTACCAAGGCAAGGCACTCATGACCACCAAATACTGCCTGCGCTACGAACTAGGCTGCTGCCTGAAGACCGACCGACCCAAGTGGCGGGTAGGCAACCCCGAAGCCTATCAAGGCAACCTATACCTGCAAAACGCCCGCAACCGTTTCGCCCTCACCTTCGACTGCACAAACTGCCAGATGCTGATAAAGACGTGCGGAAGTCATAAAACATGAAGGATACTTGAAAGAAAGGTCCTCCTTATGAGAACCTCTAAGTGGTCCCTCCCTCAACGAAATGCTCCATACGCCGCGTATCCTCAACGAGGGCAACGCCAATACAATTCTCAGCCTTATTGGCCACAAAACCTGATATCACCTCCACACACTCTGCCAATGCCCGCGCGGAGGTGTTCCCAACAATAGAAACAATTATTTCATAACAACTGATTGGTAGGTAGCACCCTGCCTGCCTTTGCCCTCGAACACCATCATGCCAACGCATCATGTGAGGCCACAGCTGACGTAGCGGACGTTGTGGCTCCAGCGATAGTCTTCGGCTTAGTGGGGATTAGTGCAGATGGTAAATTGCAGTTATCTTGGCAAAGATAAATGAAATACAAACTAAGGAAAAACGAACAGCAAATAAATCAAAATACAAAATAGGCATTTACAGCGACTTAGCCAGTATATTCATACTGGTGTTCGACGGTGTTAAGACAATCATAGCAACCAAGAGCCATTGGGATTCCTACGGATTTATACCGACCCTTCCGACTGCCACTCCCCTTTCCACAAATAGGTCCCTCGAAAATAATACCATAGAAATCATCTTTGAACTATGGGCCTATGTAAGCCTACAGGGTGAGAAATTGTACAATATCGAGAAGAAAAGTAAGATTTTGTATTGTTGCCTAGATGTAGCCTCAATCACTTTTTGCGACCACGGATAGTACGAAGCAGAGGAATTGACGAAATATAATACACTAATAAATAGCATATTGTGTTTTTACGGGAAAATTAGGCTGCGAAAGGGGGTTTTTCCTAAAAAAATGATAGTACTTTTGCATCGTGAAAAAAGGCAGACACAAGTCAGCCAAAATAGAACAAGATAATAAATAAAAAAGAAAGGAGTTATAAAATGAAAATGTCTCGTTTGTTTAGCATCGCACTTCTAGGTGTCGCTTTGGCAGTGACCCCAGTTTATGCTCAACGTGGCGGCGGTGGTGGCCGCAGTGGTGGCGGCGGTGGCCACAGCAGTGGAAGTGTCAGCAGCAGCCGCGGTGGCGGTGGCGGTTTCTCAAGCAGCAGCCGTAGCAGCGGCAGCAGCTATTCTAGCAGCCGTAGCAGCAGTTCGAGCTACTCAGGCAGCCGTAGCAGTTCAAGCTATTCAGGCAGCCGCAGCAGTTCACCCAATATAAGCAGCAGCTCTCGTAGCAGTTCATCGTCGTCGTATTCTGGTTCCCGCTCGTCATCGTCCAGCTTTGGCGGACGCTCGGAAGGCGGTTCCGCCGTCTCACGCGGCAGCAGCCACCAGTCGCGCACGGGCAGCGTTCCTGCCCAAATCCGCAGCCGTAATAACGCAGCCATGCGCGATGGAGAACGTGGTACGGGTGGTGCTGTTCGTGGCGATGCCCGTCGTGGCGACACCCCTGCTGGGAGTAACGTCGGTAGCGGTCGCCCCCACGGTGTAGCACCCACTCCCAATGGTGGCTATGCCCGCCCCGGCAATCCCAACGGCCCTATGCCTCCTTCGCACCGTCCGATGCACCCCGCTCCCTACTTCATGCACCCCTGCCATCATCATATGGTGCACTGCCACAGACTTTACTGGGACCCATTCCCCCCGCGTCCCTGGTTCTGGCCCGGATTTTGGTTCTACTGCAACAACTACTGGTATGACTATCACGTTACCGATGTAGTGGTAGTGAGAGAATACGCCAGATCCACCTACAATGTCGACCTCATCACATACGCTATCAGTGGCGACTACATGTATGCCCTAATCAACGACCCCGACGGCCACACCTACTTACAAATCTACGACAAGAACGACAAACTGCTTGCCGAACAACAAGTGAGCCGCAAATACTGCAAGATGCAGATCGACCCCGAAAACGGTGGTTGCTGGATTATGAAGAAACGCGACAAAGACCCGCTGCTGTTCTTCTACACCCCTGAAGGCCAACTGCTCATCTACGAAGCCGACAAATAGTATTACTGGGTTTATAAAGTTATCATACTAAAAAAGCAGGAGCCGTTGCTGCGACTCCTGCTTTTTGTATATGCAAAAAAGCCGCAAGAGCAGTTATACCCTTGCGGCTTTAGACATGTAGGACTATCTACTATTTAACGATAAGTTCCAAGACCCTGTTTACGTCCTCTTCAGACAATTCGTGATGCATCGGAAGGCAGATGACTTCGTTTGCAATTCGCGTGGCAGTCGGTAGGTTTTCTGTGGCAGCACTCGGCAAGCCACGATAAGTGCTGAACGTACTGATAAGAGGATAGAAATATCGGCGGCTCATAATACCTTGTTCCCGCATCTTGAAGAATAGCTCATCACGAGTCATGCCATACTCGTCAGCATTGACAAATATTGGGAAATAGCTATAGTTGTGCTTCACGCCTGGCATATCGTCAAAGAATCGAATTCCTTTCACTGGACGAAGAGCCTCACGGTAGCGTATTGCCACACGGTGGCGCGACTCAATAGCAGAATCAATCTGGCGGAGACACAGCAAACCAAAAACGGCCCTCACCTCGTCCATCTTGCTATTGATACCGGGAGCTATAACTTCCGTCTCACTTTCGAAACCAAAATTCTTGAGATAGTCAATACGCTGTTTGGTCGATGGATCGTGCATTACCATAGCACCACCCTCTATCGTATTGAACACTTTGGTGGCATGGAAACTCAAAGTAGAAATGTCGCCATACTCTAAGATAGACTTCCCATCTACTTCGACACCGAAACAATGGGCAGCGTCGTATATCACTTTCAGCCCGTATTTGTCTGCAATTTGCTGGATACGGACTATGTCGCACGGTTTCCCATAACAGTGAACGGGCATGATGGCAGTTGTTCGAGGGGTGATGGCAGCCTCAATCTTGTCGGGATCCATGCCGCAATTGCTAGGGTCGATGTCAACGAAGACGGGTTTCAGACCATTCCACCAAATGCTATGGGTGGTGGCCACAAAGCTGTAGGGGGTCGTTATCACCTCACCACTAATTCTCAATGCCTGCAGAGCAGTGAGCAATGGTAGCGTACCGTTGGTGAAGAGGCTGATATACGGTACCTTGAGATAGGTGCAAAGAGCCGCTTCTAATTGCTGGTGGAACTGCCCGTTGTTGGTAATCCACTTGCTCTCCCAAACCTTTTTCAACATCTGGGTGAACTCGTCCAAATCTGGCAGCAGAGGTGTGGTGACGTTCATCATAGGTTAATTTACTGAAGTTTGAGAAGTTTCGCTTTGGGACCATAGCCAATCTCTGACCTCCTCACAACGTTCTGCTTCTGAGAGCGGAGAACGACCTCAGCAGAGGTAGAAATAGGTATAGGCATGGGATTGTTTGTGTACAGACTCATTGAAAATACACAATTGCAATAATTTAGGGTGTCGCTCAAAAATGCGCTTGCCAACCTATAGTCGTTAACCCTAACACATATACAAGCAGGCCAAACCTGCCAACATACTATCATTCAGTGTTAGGCCAAGGGCTACTTTCTCTTTCTCAATCTCCGGCCTGATTCGGTAGTTGATTTATTACCACCTTCTTCGTCGTCATCCTGGTTTACCGTCTCACTATAGCCGTAGCCATAGCCGTAGCCATAGCCATAACCATAGCCGTAACCATAGCCATAACCATAGCCGTAACCATAGTTGCGACCATAGATGGGCTGCTTTTCGTATTTCACATCATTCAGTATGATGCACATGTTGGGGAAGGCACCGTCTTTGTAGAGACGCTCCACATCAAGCAACATTCGTTTGTCGAACTTTCTTGCACGGATAAGGAACACTGTGTGGTCGGCAACGTGTTTCACTATGTCGGTATCCACCACCATACCTGCAGGAGTACCGTCGAGAATGATATAGTCGTATTTGTCACGGAGATAGTTAATCAAATTATCGAACAGAGAAGTACTCAACAACTCGGCAGGATTGGGCGGCAGCGGACCCGAAAAGAGAGAATCAACACCTGCAGCAATCACATCGTGCTGGATAAGGCTGTCGATATCAGACTCCTTTTGCGTAAGATAGTTCACAAGGCCGGGTTTTTTGCGAGAGTAGAATTTGCGTGTCAACGCGCCCTTTCGCAAATCTAGGTCTACCAACAGCACCTTCTTGCTTGCCAATCCGATACTGGCGGCAAGATTGCTAGTGGTGAAAGTTTTACCAGACCCGGGCACAAGAGATGAGAACAACAAAATTTTAGCCTTACCTTGCTGGGTGGTACCCAAGAAGTCGATCTTTGCTCGCAAGTGTCTAAACGATTCGGCAATGCCGTCGTGTTCTTTCTCTGTTATCACGATGTTACGGTCATCGTCATCTGGCAAAGCGGGAATTTCGGAGAGGAAGGGGATCGTGGTAGCCGATTCAATATCCGCATAAGTTTTCACCTGTGTGTCGAATAGTCTCTTCAGCAGATAGAAGGCCACCGGGACAAGTAGACCAATGATAGCACCGACAAAGGTCATGTGCGGGGTATTGGGCGACACTGGGACTTTGTTAGGCATTGCAGGATCGATAATCTTGGCATATCCCTCCAAAGAAGGTTTGCTTATCATCAGTTCCTCACGGCGGGTAAGCAGTGATACATACAACTCCTCTTTAATCTTCTGATTTCTCTCCAACTCGTCCAAATGCAAGCGCTGGATAGGCACGGCACGAACTCTTGCCGAGGCCTCGTTGGCGATATTGCGTTCGTTGACGATGCGCTGTTCCAAGGAAGATATGTAGCCCTCGGTCATGCTGATGAGGTCTTCGCGTTGTTGATTTTGGTTCTCAATGGCACGGGCAGCGACAGGGTTGTTCACTGTCCCCATCTCCTTATAGCGGGCCACGGTCTGAGCGTGGCTGTTGTACTTAGTCAGATAAGATGCCACAACGCCGTTAGAAACGGCACCCATGGGCACCACCTCAGTACCGTCGCTAGCCTTGATGCTCGAGAGCAGGTCGCGAGCCATACTCAGCTCATTCTGCAGACGGGCAGCCTCATTGTCCGACCGCAGGCTAGTGCTGACATACCCACTACCGAAAGCTCCAGATGCCATCACGTCCGAGCTGCTACGATATGCAGCAATGGCTGACTCTTGGGCACCCAAATCACTACTAATAACGTTAATACGTTCATTAATATAATTATAGGTATCATTGATAATGCGTTTCTTGTCGTTTACTGCACCTTCGTTGTAAACGCGGATTACCCCATTGATAAAGTCGGCACAACGCTGGGGAGAAGAGTCTTTCATATAGAGGTTCAGAATCGTATTGCGGTCGTCGTTGCGCTTCACCGTCAATCTGCCACGGTAATATTCGGCAATGGACGACACATCTTGGTGGTCCACCCTGATTTCCTGCCCCACAGACCTATCCACAAAGGTCCATGTCTTGTGAACCGTCATTCGGCCCATCGGAGTCATCACCGGTTTGTCTAACGGAATCAGCAGAGCGTGATGATTCGGACGACGCAATAGTACATGGCCCTTATCCACAATCTTCAATGTTAAGTAATTAGGGAGCATAAAACCATTTGAGTCAAACTCCAATTCCACTGGCGAGATGGCATAGAGATTCTTTGTACGTTTCAAGAACCGGGTCTCAGTGCTATACATCACATTCAGTTTCAACTCTTCCACCACCTTTTGGATGGTCGATTTCGAAGTCAAAATCATCATCTCGTTGTTGATGGTACTGGAATAGAACGGCTTGAGGCCCAAGGCATTCTTAATTGACATCTCTCGTGTATCGTCATCGCTGATGCCTAAACTATTGCCACTTCGGATTAGAATCTTCGCCTGACTATAATAAACCTTGTCCTGTCGGCGTGCCACAAAGTTTGCAATCAAACCACCTATGACAGCGAAGATAATCAGCCAATGAATATTGCGGAGCAAAAGAAAAATCAAATCCTTGATATGGAACGAAACAGACTGCTTCTCGTCAAGGAACGACAGATTAGTGTAGTTGGGATTTGTATTATTTGTATTGTTTGTATTGTCCATCGTCGAATAATAATTGAATGGTGAAAAGAAATGAAACTACCTGGGCGGAATATTAATCCTTAGGCTTCAAATAGCCGAAAATTGTAACGATAAAAGTCAGTGTCGAAACACCTATCGATAGCCATGAGGCGAAATTCCTTGCCTCACGGCGGGGAGTATCCTTAGTGTAGTTTTGAGTGATGATGAAATCGTTCTGTTGCAACATAAAGAAAGGGTCCTGAAACACCGAAGAAGAGCGAGGGTCGAGATACCTCATCACCATCTTGCCGTCTACTTCGCGCATCACGGCAATCTTGTTGCGGCTGGTATAGGCGTTCAGTCCGCCCGCCAAGGCTAATGCCTCCAAGAAGGTGCATCGCTCGTTGCTGATAGTGATAGCCTTGCCGCCCTCGGCACCTAAGAAGAAAATCTTGAAGTTGGAGAATCGTACCACCACCACCGCGTCGGTTAGCATCCCATTGGCAATCAAAAGGTGGCTGATGGTATCCTGCAATTCCAGACGAGTCATACCCGACACATGGATTGCACCCAGTACCGGGAACTGGATATTGCCATTCACATCCACCAGATAGGCTCCACGGCGATAGCTAGCCATGTTATTCGTCGAGAACGAACTGAGGTTAAAGGGCTTTGCCTGTACCTCGTCCGAGGAGAAGACGAAAATGTCCAACTCGTCGTAGGGGCAGATATGTGCCTGAAACGCATTTTCGAGTTCGATTTGGGTGCCATGACGCATATCCTGTAGATAGTTCACCTCGGCAGGTGTGAGACAGGAACTCAAAAGCAACCCAGATAACAAAGAAATGAATAGTAACTTGTACACTCTTTTCATGGTATGATAAATAAGATTGGTTAATAACGAGTTTTTTCCCTTTTTATTGCAAACATTGTTGAAAAACTTCTTCTGTCAACTTCTGTCCACCACTTCAAAAAGGTATGAAATAACATTACGGAAAGCGAATGCAGTGCTAATTCGATTGTTTTCTTCTTATCAAAAGATGTTTGACGCAATTCTTAATGGTCTGAGAACAAAATTCTTTAACATACTTAAATCCCAAAGGGTTCCACCGCTGAGGATGGGTAGTGATAAGCATGGCGTAGTGTGACTTCCGAAGAGGCGATTCAGGATTTTCCAGTTGGGCTATTACGTCGTCTGTGGTGTGGAACACAAGCCCCTGCGACTCCCACTGCTCTTGATACTGAGGTATCTTGTCGCGGACACTAACATGGTATCCATCCCACCGCCGCCCCGTGTCGGTAATATAGAGGGTTCGTGAGAAATCGGTATCAAAATAAGGTTCATAGTCAATCCCCAGCGAATGGTAGTCGTAATGCTGCCAGAGGTCTTTGCTATCATAAGGGCTGCGTGGCGAGCCATGCATACAGATTTTGTTGATGGGGACTATCTGCCGCAATTTCGCCAGATTATCACAAAAATCGCGATAGGCCTCTTCCATGTTTCCGCGACAGGTAGTTAGCGATTCATAATGATAACCTATCTCATGCCCTAGGGCAAAAATGGCCTTAACAATTGTCTCATTATAACTCTCTGGAACCATTCGAAAGTAATACACCGCCTTGAGACCTAAGCTATTTTCTATCTCGGCTGTCCGCAACGAATTGTGTGGAAGCAGGTCGACATCATGTCTCAATTGAAACGAAACACCACTCTCCTTGAGAGCCTCCAACAACTGAGTATATTTTCGAAGAGTAAAATCCATGAAACTAAACGCTGATTATTGTCACGAAAAGACTGATGACTCGACCAATCAAAGTGACTTATTAATTCTGTCGACAATTTGTTGGGAAGCATTACCTTCACCATATGGGTTAGACACCTTACTGATTTCGTTGTAATAGTCCTCATTCTCAATAAGACGGCTCACTTCGCTTATTATGAGATTATAATCTGTGCCAACAAGCTTCACCGTGCCCGCATCAAGGGCTTCGGGACGTTCGGTAGTGTCTCGCATTACCAGGACTGGCTTACCCAAGCCAGGTGCCTCCTCTTGTATTCCACCACTGTCTGTAAGCACCAAATAGCTCTTCTCCATCAAACAGACGAATGCAATGTACTGGAGCGGCTCGATAAAGAAAAAGTTGGGGTAAACCGAAAGGTCTTCTCCAAACACCTCATGGATAGGTCTGCGGACATTCGGGTTAAGATGCATCGGATAAACAAAATCCACATTGGGATACATCCTCGACAAATCTTTCATGGCGGTTAACATGTTGATAAACCCTTCACCGAAATTCTCTCTTCGGTGACCCGTAATCAACACCAGCTTGCGGCCTGCCAAGCAGTCGTCTACAACACCCGTCTCACTCCCCATGCCACTTATTCGTCCTATGTCATAACCTGCTGCAGCAAGTATCCTTTTTTGCTCTTCGGCAAGAGCCTTATCCTTCTTTAGTTTATCCACAACCATAAGAAGGGCATCAATGACCGTATTACCCGTCACTACAATCCTCTTTTCATCCACATTCTCATCAATGAGATTTTGTCGGTTGAGAGTGGTCGGTGCAAAATGGTATGTGGCAATACGTCCCGTTATCTGGCGGTTCATCTCCTCCGGCCAAGGACTATAGATATTGCGTGTACGAAGACCTGCTTCGACATGTCCGACAGGTATTTGTTGATAGAACGCTGCCAATGCGGCTGCGGTACTGGTAGTGGTATCGCCGTGCACCAACACCACATCAGGCTGCGTCTGTTTCAACACATCGCGCATTCCGAGCAATACCCGCGTAGTTACATCATATAGGTCTTGCCCCGGCTTCATAATATTCAAATCGTAGTCGGGTTTCACTTCGAAAATCTTCAACACCTGATCAAGCATCTCTCGATGCTGCCCTGTCACACAGACTGTCGTTTCAAAGTCATTAGGATACTCTTTAAACTTTCTCACTAACGGACACATCTTAATGGCTTCGGGTCTTGTGCCAAAGACTATCATAACCTTTTTCATCGTCTACTACTTAGATGTGGTACGTTCCTTCTATTGGGCAGATATTATGACAATCCAAAATGACTTTCCCCTTCAGCTTATCCCAATTCTTCAAGATATGACTGTGCTTCACCATTATCACCACCATATCCACTTCTTCCACAAACAGGTCGAAATCAAGAATTTGGTTGGGTGCCACAGCCTTATCGGTAAAGAACGGGTCGAAACTCTTCAACGGATTGGCAAGGTGGCGTTCCTGAACTCCAAGTAGCTGCAGGGTTGGGCTCTCACGTATATCATCCACATTCTCTTTGTATGTAATACCATAAAGGCCTACTCGGCTGCAATCCGTGATACCTTGCTGGCGCATGATTTCGTATATCCGTTCCAACACAAAGACCGGCTGGGTATCGTTTGTTTTCATCGACTCATTTATCACGTTGGCAAGTTGTGGATAGTCGCCCACCAAGAACCAGGGGTCAACACTGATGCAATGCCCCCCCACACCAGGTCCGGGCTGAAGGATGTTCACACGGGGGTGCATATTGCAAATACGGATTATCTCATACACATCCATATTGTCATGCCGACAAATACGGGCCAACTCATTTGCAAAAGCGATGTTCACCGCACGGAAAGTATTCTCTACGACCTTGGTCATTTCAGCTGTGCGGATATCGGTGACAACTATCTCTCCCTGACAGAACGAAGCATAGCACTGACGGACACGCTCCCCCACCTCACGGCTGTCTGCGCCAATCGTCCTATTGTTGTGTATCAACTCGTACAGCATATTGCCAGGGATGATGCGTTCTGGAGCATGGACAAGGTGCAGGTCTTCCCCTATTTTAAAACCTTTGGATTCAATCACAGGCCTTACAAACCTGTCTATCGTTCCCGGAGAGATGGTCGACTCTATCACCACTACACTCCCTTTCATACACACCTTCATCACCTCACTCACCGCTGCCACCACATAGCTCGCATCCACCTTCTTCGAAAACTTATCATACGGGGTCGGAACAGACACTATATACATATCCGTCTTCTGGTATTCTGTCGTAAACTTGATTCCCGCTTTGACAGCCGATGAATACAGTTCAACCAAGCCTTCTTCTTTGAAAGTGGTGTTACCCGCATTTAGCATCGCTACCAACTCCTTGCTATAATCCGTACCCACCACTTCCAGCCCATGCGATGCCATCATGAGGGCCGTTGGGAGGCCGATATATCCTAATCCTATTACGTTAATCATTGTCTGTATTTTATTATTCGAGCAGGATTTCCTGCAACTACTGCGTATGGTGGCACGTCGTGCGTGACAACACTGCACGCCCCTATTACGGCACCATCACCGATTGTTTTAACATTGGATAGAATTGTTACACGTTCTGCAATCCACACATCGTTCCCTATTGTCAGACTCGTTTTTGGCCGTGAACCTTGTTGGCCAATCGACTGCAACTTATCCATAAAGATATGTCCACCCCCGACGACATGCACATCCCTTGCTATCATGGTATTATTGCCTACAACTAAAGAAGAGTTCGTGATTCTGAAGTTGTCGCCAAGTCCTGACTTGTTCCCTATCGAAATATCGTTTTTGCCAAAATACACTCGCCTCTCGATATTAATCCATTTCCCTGAGCTGACAAACAAAACCTTACATATCCTACCCCGTATTCTACGACACAGCTCACCCATCACAGGGAACCGGCTGGTCGGTAGAAATTGGGCAAAGGTATAGTACAATATGAATGCTATCTTCTTCATATTATTGCTCATTCAATATCTTGTCTACAATGTCGAAGACCTCTTTCTGAACATGGGCACTCCTCTCCACTGAGCCATTTCCACGTTTTGCAGCCTTTACATACTGGTATATCTCTTCGGGATTTCTCGATTTGAATTCAAGTCCCTTTTTCTGTAACTCAATATCAACCGAAAGAAATATCTCACTCGGAAAGAAACTGACTGCCGGCACCCCCATCAAGGCTGCTTCCCTTGCAAATGTCCCCGCTCCTGTCAGCACTGCCGTTGCATTATAGCAAACGTCCAAGCCCGGCAGCGGGCCTTCAGGATACCACACATTAGAAAAGCCTTCGGCATACTTCTTCTCCTCTTCATATCTCGGCAAAAATAGGATGTTGTAATCCCCAAACCGTTTGAACAGCTCAGGCACTATCGTCTTACTATCTTTCGGGACGTACGATGCCTTTAGGTTCTCTGGCCGCACCACTATGTAGTCTTTGAAGGGAAGCCGCTCAACAAAACCCTTGTCAGGCGTGAAGTCAGCTATATATATATCCTCCTTGAACCCGTCAAAGGTAAGTATTTGCGATTCTTTCAGCCGATATTTGCTTTGTATTTTTTTATAGTCGAAATAGGTTGGGAAGATAAAGTAATTTCCTAGCCTGAACGAGAAGTATTTAAACGAAATATCGTTATCGCTAAACACGATAGACTTTTTCCCTCTTAGGAAGGCGATAGTAGACGTATAGTTACCCCCTAGCGATAGGGCATAGTCGAATTTGGGTACTTTGAACAGCAGTATTACCATCCTGCTAAACAGCCCCATTACTTTTTTTATCCTACTCTTTCCTTTATAAGAGCCATATACTGTGGCATTGATACCCCTTTGTTTCAACAGTGGGATAGTTTCGGAGAAGTCGCGAGCAGTGATTATCAACTTATGATTCTTCTCCAAATGTTTGATAATAGGCGCTAATACTATTACATGAGGAGTATTAGTGATATCTATCCAAATTCTCATAATGATAAGACTAGATATGTATTAATTGAATGTCCTAATAACTTTGGCTGGCGACCCAACAGCCACACTATAGGGCGGTATATCGTGCGTGACGACGCTACCAGCCCCTATTACGGCACCTTCGCCAATTGTCACACCTGGCATGAGGATGGCACCGATACCGATATGGGCACCGTCCTTGATGACCACGCGCCCTACCTTGAACGGACAGTCGATGACATACATGCCGGGTCTATAATACGAGAGGTCACGCTGGTGGCATAGTATCATCACTCCTTGCGTGACAAATACACCCTTGCCTATTTCTATCAACTCGGGGTTATGGTCGTCAAGATAGGCACCGCGGGAGATATGGGATCCCTTTCCCACTTTAACCCCCCGCAAACGGTGGCAGGCCACCGTGACAACGTACGGGAAGGTGAACATTGTAAGTATAGACAGTAGTCTAATCCACACTCCGCGAATAATCGACAGAGGCGTTCGTTGTTCAAATTTGGGCATGCTTTTAGATTATTTAGATGTCTGCATTGTGATTAACAATAGGACGAATGCATCTCCTATTCACCATACTCATATTCCGACACGCAGTAGTCTTCTTTCCCTGAAGGAAGGCAGGGTATCTCGTCGACAAACTCAAGGGAAATCTGCGAGCCCACAAAATGATTGCGATAGTTGGTGACTATGTAGTCAAACTGCTCATGTGGCTCCGTTGGTTCTTTAAGCTTCAAGAGGATGGTTATGTCGCCCTGACAATCTTGTCGGATTTGGAATTTATCTATCTTGTTATACACCTTTTGATACTCCGCGTTGTGGTAATCCAACCCAGGATAAAACATCATGGGGAGCACGGTAGGCGAGATAGGCACCCCCTGCTTGTTATACATGAGCCTACCTGCCCTACCCATCACTTGGCCAACAAGCCTTGTCGGCCTACCGCACGAGCATTTGCCTTCTTTTATATACGCCATGTCGCCCACATGGTAGCGTAGGAAGGGGAATACATAGTTATTCAAATCGGTGGTGCAGACAAATCCTGTGGTGCCTGCAGGCAGGGGGACTCCTTGCTTGTCAGTGATTTCGATTACGCACAAGTCCTCAGCTATATGCAGGCCCTCGCGCTTAGGGCATTCATGCGTGAGTATGCCTCCGTCGCTAGCTCCATACTCATCGTACACAGGTGCTTGAAACACCTCTTCCAGCTTGCGGCGGTATTCGGGCATCAGCACCTCCCCTGTAGTAAGCACCACCCTCACCGGCCTTACGGGCAGCCCTTGCTTCTCTATGTAACGTGCCAAGATATAGAGCGAGGAGCCATAGCCTCTCACGGCTTGGGGCTTCAGCCGCATAAATGCCTCGTAGTTGGCCTGCATAGCATGGTCTGAGACATCTGAGCTGCTGTACTTGAAGTTACGCATGATGACACGGTCGTAAAGGCCCTTGAGCGACAGCAACTGTTTGCGCTTGTTGATGGAGCTGCCTCCAAGCGAAAAAATCTTGTCGCCAAGGTGTAGGCCGTACCATTCCCATGCACAGAGGGTGGAGGCTTTCCAACTGCTCCATTCCTCTGAGTCGGTGCAGAACTTGAGGGGTGTGCCAGTGCTACCTCCTGTGGACGACCTGCGGAGCCGATGGGGACTGACAGCGGTGCTGAACATGTCGTCATAGTTATCTCTGATTATCTGCTTGGTAAGGACAGGCAGCAACTGCAGGTCGTCACGCGACCGTATCTGCTCAGGCTTGATGCCGCAAGAATCGAACAGGCGTGTGTAGTATGGCACCGTCTCGTAGCAGTGCTTCACCAGCCGTTGGAGCTTGCGGTCCTGCAGGTCGCGCAATTCCGCCTCGGTGAGCCTGTCGTTACGACGCATCTCCTTGAGCTTGGCCACTACGCTACTCCCATATACCAAGTCGCCTATTGGCAGGAATAGATAACGGTCTAAATAGTTATAGAGTGTCATATATTGCCATGATTTTTCTGGCCACCTCGGTGGTGGTCAAGCCTAACGAAATGATTCTTTCGCGTCCCGCAGTGCGGCCACCGAAGGCGAGAGCCGAACTTATGCCTTGGGCAAGAGCCTTCGCATCGCCGTATGGCACCACATAGGTACCCGGCAGACGGCCTGTAACCCACTGCACGTCGCCCACGTCAGTTGTCACAATGGGCAACCCGCACGCCATGGCCTCCTTTATCACATTGGGGGAACCCTCCATCACCGATGTGAGCAGCAGCACGTCGGCGGCACACATATATTCTACCACCTGGCTGTGGCTTCGGTCGAACACGGGGATGAGTTCTACATTGGCATCGTCCAACAGGGCTACAGCCCGTTGCGCCAACGGGTAATTCTTCTCGCTACGCGAAGGGTTCGAGCACCAAATGACGTATTTCTTCCCCTCCTCGAAACCACACCGCTCACGAGCGACACCGTGGTCTATCAATACAAACTGTTCAAGATTGACCCCATTGGGCACCACCGGCAGGCTCATTCCCAACTGGTCGGCTGTTCGCTGCGACTTCACGAGGGTGGCATCCCACACATGCTTGATAAAAAAACTGACCCAACGTTTCTTGAACGACGGTTGGGGAAAACTGCCCAATATGGACACCACCACTTTCGTCTTAGTGCAACATGTAGCCAACGACGCCACCAAGCCACACACCGAGTAGTGGGCATGGACCACGTCGGGACGCTCCTTGCGGACCAACTTGCGAAGGCTGCCTATTGCTTTGGCATACGCCTTCCACCCACGGCCCTTGATGGGAAAAAGCACCATGTCTAGCCCCTCACGCCGTAGCGACTCGTACTGCGAGCCGACAAAGGCACTTACTGTACCCACCGCCTTGTTGCCACTGGCTACAAATACTACTTTCATCTCTATTTCAGATTGTTCCAATACCATTCGCAGGCCTGCTCGAACCCACTCAGCGCGTCGTATTTGGGGCGGTAGCCCAGCACCTGCTGCGCCTTAGCGATAGAAGCCTGAGAGTGAGGAATGTCGCCCGGTCGGTTTGTCCTATACACGGGCTCTATGTCGGCAATACCGGCATCGTACCGCGCCAGATTGCTACGCAGGCAGGCAAACAGCTGATTGAGCGTAGTGTTGCCTCCGTATGCCACATTGAACACCATGTCGATAGGGGCGTTTGCAGGCAAGGTCTTATTATATAGTTCTGCCTGCTGGAAAAGGGTTTCGGAAGGGACGCTGGCGGCAAGCTCGTTGGCCTGGATAACATTGTCGATATAGGTAAAGTCGCGCGAGTAGCTGCCGTCGCCGTTGATAAAAGGCTGCTGATGGTTGATAAGTGCCTTCACCCAAAGAGGTATCACAGCCGCATAGGCCCCGTTAGGGTCCTGTCGACGACCAAAAACGTTGAAATAGCGCAACCCAACGGTCTCTATTCCGTAGAGATTGGAAAAGACATTGGCATACAGTTCGTTCACATACTTGGTGATAGCGTATGGCGAAAGCGGACGCCCGATATTATGTTCGGTCTTGGGCAACAGCTTGCTATCCCCGTAAGTAGACGAACTGGCCGCATACACAAAACGGTGCACACCCGCATCGCGTGCCGCCACCAACATGTTGAGGAACCCATCGATATTGTTGCTGTTCGTGTTAATCGGGTCATTGATGCTTCGTGGCACACTGCCCAAAGCTGCCTCATGCAGCACCACATAGGCACCCTCCACCACTCTGCGACAAGTGTCCAAATCACGGATATCACCCTCCACAAAATGGAAATTGGGCATAGACAGCAGGGGCTCTATGTTGCGGCGAAAGCCTGTCGACAAATTGTCCAAACAGGTCACTTCATACCCCTTCGACACAAAATGCTCGCACAAGTTAGAACCAATAAACCCGGCTCCGCCAGTAATCGTAATTTTCATCCTTTCTTATCTATTATTCCTGTAATAACCTATTAAAAACCTATCATCCCTTCCACATCCATTGAACTGTGATTGGTGCATTATGAATTGTGAATTGACCAATAAAAACGGTACTCTTTAAACTAAAAAGTAAAAACTAAAAACTAAAACTTTTTCAATTTTTAATCTTCAATTTTCATTTTTCATTCCTCAAAGCTTCTTCCGTTCTCTGCTCCTTATCCGCTCGTACTCTGCTCCATATCCGCTCCAAGAAGCGGAAAACAACCTTAGAAGATGTGAGAATCATGAAGATACAGTAGGAAGCCGCTTGAAACGGCATGAACCGATAAACGCTAGAAAAAATGAGTGTATGGGTTGGCTGAGAAGAAAGCCTATAGCCGAGGATAGGGGTCGGGAAGCTTTATAGTGGGCTGTACGTCAGCTTTTACTTGTCGAACTATAGAAATTAAGAGTGGGCAGCGGCAAGGCTATCTCCCTTGGAACTCGATGATACGCCTGTCGAGGATGCTGCCTTTCTCGAAATTGTGACAGCCACGGAGTACGTCGTTCTCAAGAGGGCGGTCTTCGATAAGGAAGTCGACATATTTAATAAATTCGGCACTAAGTGTCTCTGTGGCAGTTTTCCAGAAAAGCGAAGGGGTGTGGTCGACAACATAGTGTGTGATACCGTCTATCGTGTATGTGGGGTGCTCGATAGAAGTGGGGACACTGGTTTCGACACCGCCATTGCGGTCGCACGAGACATCGATGATGAGGGCACCCCGCTTCATGCGTTGTAGGTCGCGGCGATAGATGATGTGGTCGCGTCGCGAGGTGTCCCAAAGAATGGCATTGACCACTACGTCGAAGTCGCCCAGCTCAAGCTGGAAAAGCCGTTCGGTCTTGCGGTCGTACTGCCTAACCTCGGCCCCCATATAGTTGAGTGTCTTGATAGCCCCACGGGCTATGTTGCCACGTCCTAGCACGGCCGCACGGGTGTTGTAGGGGAAGATGCCGTGGCACATGTAGGCGTGGAAGACAGCGGCCTCGCCAGCTATCTCGTTGTTGCGCCAAAAGCTGTGGCGGCCATTTTCGTACATGTCCTCCCAGGCGAAGGAAGTGAGCCTGCGGGAGATGATTTTGTCGGTGATGTCGCGATTCTGCACTGCATGCACCCACCCAAAAATGGTTTGTCCGTCCAACGACTCTAAGTATTCGGCATCGCCAATTTTGGGGTCGGCTACAATGTCCATTTGGAGTATCTGGTCGCGAGTGGCGACATTGACACCTCCCCGCCTGTAGTCGTCGTCGCTGTAGCCCAGCACGTCGCCGTAGCCCGTTTCAATCCATATCTGGCCGGGATGGCGCAACTGCGCTATGTGGCCGGGAATCAGCGTGCGACGCCTTTCGTTTTCCTTGTGGGATATGGGCAGACCAACTGTTTTCATAGCTATATGTTGTGATTGGTGAATAGTGTATTGACAAATGAAATTGGCAGTCCTTTCAATTTAGAAGAGTCCGCGCGTACCGAGTTTGAAGAAGGCCCATGCGAAAGCCATGATGGGGACCACCCAGTACCATATCTTCACCCACCGATAGTTTCGAGCCGAAACAAGCGAGACACCGTACGCCGCCATCACCAGCAGTATGGGCACACCTGGCAAAAGAAACCTTTCAGCATTGGCAAATCCACTCATTGAGATGATACCCAGATAGGCCACCTCGAACGCACCCATGAGCGAGAGGTCGCGCCAGTTCTTGGAAAGGAACAGGGCATCGAATAGTGCGATAAGAACGAATATACCCAAGAAGTTACGCACATAGTTACCACCGTGTATCAACTGTTGGTTGTACTGCTCGTCGACATCCACCATAGTGGGGAAGGGAAGGACGAAAATCATTGGGGCCATCACAGCACCGGTGGCATATTCAGCCCATTTATATCCTTTAATCATCTGTTGGGTACGCTTCGCCGACTGGTTGTCGGAACGGGTTTCCCACAAGCCCCTTGCCTCGTTGGCGATGGTACCGCCAGCCAATACTGCCAAGCCTATCACTGCCCAGGTGATGAGCACCACACGGTTCCAGTTGCCCACCAACCTGTTGGTGGTGAATATCAGAGCCGAAAAGATGGCAAAGACGACTGCGGCACCCAGCACGTTTCGGAAAAAGAAGATGCTGACCACCAACAATGCCTCAATGACGACATCCCACAGCAACAGCTTGCCTTTGTGCAGCATGCTGTCGGCCTTGTTCAAGGCGGCTACGGTCAGAAATATCATCTCGGTCTCCTTCAGGTGCAGACCACAATACAGGATAAGGTTGGGCATCAGACAGCAGAAAATACCCGACATACGAGCCACCTCCTCACTCAAATTGCGTTTCGCCATCTGATAAACCATCACACACATCCATGAACTGATTAGGCACTTTATCACGCGGACAAGATAGATATTAGGGCCGAAGATATTGTATAGTACTGCCAGGTAGACAGGGTAGCCGCGGTCGCCAATGGAGCGTGTCTTGAGATAGTCGAATGCTGCATCCCATCCCGACTCGTGATACCACATGGCCTCGTTATGATAGCCAAACGAGTCACTGGCACCAAACTCAAAGGGGATGCCCGTTTTGACGAGGTAGAAGAAGTAGGCAAAGGTGGTCCATACCAATCGCAAGACTAATGCCGTGAAAAAGAGTTTCCTGACATACTTGGCCTCCTCCAGCTCGCCCCATTTAAAGGTGTATCGGTTAGACAACAGGAAGAAAAGCAGCACCCAGATGATACCTACGACGATATAAACGGGCTTCATCATGTGGCTATAGAACACTGCCGACACTGCGACTAGCGACGCGAGGTATATAAGAATAGCCCTAGTGGAGAACTGTTTGGGAAAATAGGGAATCATGTAAGAATGTGTGAATTCGAATTAATCTTTTTTAATCTGCTCTTGATGGAGGCCGCCCGGTCTAGGAGAGCAAATCGCAACCGCTGCCACCATAGGGGGGAATGATATTGCTGATATATACTATGCGAGACATGGGCCCAGTCAACTTTCGCCAACTGTGCCAGGGCCTGGGCATGGTATTCTCTAGAGAGGTAGAAACGATAGAGTCCACTGGCGCGCAGGCGGTCAAGGAGGAGTTTGAGGTCGGCGTTGTGCCGTTCCTCCTCCTCCAGAAAGTCCAGATTCCACAACATGTGGTTCTCAGGCTTGTGCAGGCGACGGGTTGCCCGTTCCTTAGGAGAAAGGTCTTGATAATAATTAGCTAATGGCTGGTTGGCCAATGCCACTTTATGCCTTAACGCAATACTAATCCAAAAAACAAAGTCTTCGCCAAACGTGATGCCACTCTTGAAACCACCCGATTCGACAAACAAGCCACGGGGCAGAGCAACCGAGCTCGACGTGATGGGCATGCATAGGGTGCGGGCGTATGTCTTGCAATAGTTTATATAACCTCTCTGAAAATCCTTCCCCACACCGATAGGGGCTACCCGTCGCTCTCCATTCTTCACCAGATAGAAACCTGTGCCATACATCCCCGCCTCTGGACATTCGGCTATCAACTGCGCCATTGTTTCCAAAAAAGTGGGTTCCCACCAGTCGTCGGCATCCAGAAAGCATACATACTCGCCTTGTGCCATCTCCACACCTCGATTTCGGGCTGCGGTCACTCCCGCATTATCCTGCTGTATCACTCTGCACCTATCGTGCCCCCCAATCGATTGGCGCACCACTTGCAAGGAGTTGTCGGTACTTCCATCATCCACCACTATAGTCTCGTAATCGGCATAGGTTTGCGCAAAAACGCTGGCGAGTGTCCTAGCCACATAATCCGACTTGTTGTAGAGTGGAATTATCACCGAAAACTTCATGTTCTCAAAGGAGTTTAGTTTTTCTTCGGCAACCAAGATCCCTCGTGATGGAGCAGGCGTTTCAGCCGTCGGTTCATCCTATAGGGCAAATTTCGCCAGCCCATCTTGCCGTAATTGTTAGGGTCGAAATAGATGGTTTGGAAATCGTAGTCTGCCTGCCGCTGGATGCTGCAGTCGGTAGGGTGCCGCAACGGCAGGATAGGATATGTTTTTCGGGCGGCCATGGGGGAGAATGAACTGCTTGTATGCGTGGCATCCTCGCAGAAACCGATGTTGGAGCAGAGGTTCACATTGGGGATGATACCCTTGCCCCCCCTGCGCCATATCGACATCCAGAACTGCTGGTCCCAGCTAGAGTCATGCAGTCCGTCGAGGTGTATCTCGTCAAGTCGGGCACACCAATATTCGCGTTCCCTCAGCTTTGCACCATAGCGTTTCAAGCAGCGCGAAAGATCCCGGCGTGAGAAGTCGGCTAACTTGATGTCGAAATACCGCCATGCCCTACGCCATGAAGCCCACGCGCAGAGTGTGTGGTTCATCTTCGAGAAGTAGTACGACCCGTCGCCATACCGCTTGCCCTCAATTTGCATACTCCCGATAGCCATGACGCTGTTGTCGTTGCGGTATCTGTCGAGCAATTCCGTCGCAAAGCCGAAAAAGTCCTGATGTGGCACTGCATCGTCTTCCAATATAATGCCCTCTTCCACATGGTCGAAAAACCAAGTGATGGCATAGGCGGGACCAGGACCGCAACCCATGTTCACCTCCGAGTAGTACCGCTGCACGTCGCACTGCCAGTTCACCATCTCATCAACCACACGCCTCACCTCCTCGCAACGTTCGCTATCGACAACATTGTTTGGGCGTGCTCCATCCTGAAACACAAACAGCCTTTCGGGGCGACAGGCTTGCAGCGCCTCCAGCACCCGTCTGGTCTGTTTCGGGCGATTGAACGTTATCAGTAGTATCGGTGTTGTCATTCGATTCACAGTTTCACGCCATTCAGATAATAGCTGTCTATCGGCTTTCTTCCAATACCTTTGAGTTTGCGATAGCGGTAGTTGGTTTCCCCATCGGTCAACACGGGCACAATGCCCTTTCTTCTAAGTAGCTGCTGCGTTGCCTCTGTACGCCTGCCCCAAGTGTAGGCAAAGAAAGGAACAAATCTGGGATGCCTGCCCAATATTTCCATGCACTTGTCTACAGACTCTTCAAACTCCTCAATACTCAACTTCTTAGCATCGGTGTGTTCGTAGCCGTGCATTCCCACTGACACCAAGTTGCCAGACAATTCCCACAACTGGTCGTGGGTGATGTATTGCGGGGCCTCGGCATAGCCCTCCCTCTTACTTTTCCCGTCAAGATATTTAGGGTTGATAAAGAGGGTCACTGGTATTTGTTCTTTTTCAAGAAACGGCATGACACCGAGTATCGACGCATCTCCGTCATCGCATGTCAACACCGCATACGGTTGTCTCCTGCACCACGGCCTACGCAATCGTTGGTAAGCATCCTGTAGTGATATGAACCTGTATTTCGTCTTCAGCGACAGAATAAAGTTCTCAAATTCTTTTGTCTGAGACCAGTCAACCCGCTTGTTTCTACGCTCGTCGAAAGTATCCGACACAGCATGAAACACAAGCACCTCTATCGGTGCGTAGCACAACTTGTCCCACCATCGGGATATATTCTTAACTGTAAGCCGATTCACATTGAAAAAATAGATAATTGATAATAGGCTGGCGCAGTCATTCGTCAATTCACTATTCACCAATTTCAGAAAATCCTCTTCATGTTGTGCCAAAAAGTCTTGTGGCCTCGTGTAACGAAGAGCTGCTCCAACGCGTAACGCAACGCCTTCCATTTATTAGTGTCCGCGTACAGGTCTACATGGCATTGCAGGGTTTCGCCATAGACGTGACGGGCTTCGGGGATGCGGTTTTTGCGATAAAACTCCTTGTCTATCGGAAGTGTCACGGTGCAATACTGAGCCTTTGATATCTGTGAGGCTATTCCGCCTGCATGGAGGCGGTACACCCCGCCCACGAAGGCAAACAGGTAGCCCTTCCCAGCTTTGAGCAGATGATATATCTCATGCTGGTCTCGGTAATACTTGTATCGTTTCTGCCATTCAGGACTAAACATAGCAGTGCGGAAAAGCATGGTGAGCGGCTGTGTTATCCAGTCCTTGAAAAACATTTCTATGGTGACATCCACCCCCTGCTCTCCTCTCGCAAAAAGAGGACCACAGAGGTCTGGCTCAAATTGCCCGGTTTGCTCATTGTATCGTTGGCAACGATGGAAACAGATGGAGTATTCCGGATGGCTTTCCATAAAGTCTACCTGCTTTTGCAGTTTCAACGGGTCGGTCCAATAATCGTCGCCCTCGCACGAGGCAATATATTTGCCTCTGGCACGGGAATAGTTGAACACTATGTCCATCCGTCCCCTGTATCCATGCGTGAATCTGTTTTCTTTTTCATACAGGGGGAACACCTTGTCTGGATACTTTGCCTCATACTCGCGCAGGATATCGTCTGTTCCGTCGGTCGAAGCGTCGTCGTGAACCAGTATCTCAAACGGGAAGTCAGTCTTCTGCATTAAGAACCCGTCCAGACATTGGCGAACAAAGCGTGCGTGGTTGTAGGTCAGGCAGCAGATACTCACTAAAGGTGTCGTTTCATTCATATTCTATCACCACCTTTCTGTCAATCTCATCTTGTAGCGATTCCATTGCCTCACGGCTATCGGTGCAAGCCACATAGAACCCAATCCTATTGCCCCCATCCGTAGGCCGACAAATCTTGTCGCCCGGCTTGAAGTTCATCTGCCAATAGAGCACTTCTTTGCGTGAGTCCAGCAGGTCGGTACCCCTGACCCTTGCCACAGTCCCCCCGGCTTCGGTTGTGTCGAAAAACTTCAGTACCGCCACTTTCCCGTTGCGCAAACTCTGAGGATCGATAGTCTCATTTACCTCACCCTTCACAAACATGTCTATCAGCATCCCATAGTTGTCCAAGCCAGTGAGAGCAGGCACTATGTGCGACGAGATGAGGTTGCCACCCCCGCGTGCTCCGATTTCCAGCAGGTAGAACTCGCCATCTTCATACCTATATTCCGCATGGGTGAAGCCGAAAGGCAGGCCGGAAAGTTCGACAAACTTATTGTTCACCTCTCTCAGCCGGTCATAGTCGTAGCGGGGGTTGTCGTACGAGAAAAAGAGATAGCTGTCCAAATTACGGTTGTAATCGAACTGGTTCTTTTCCGAAATGGCAAGACACACATGGCCCTGAGGCAAACGTATCCCGTCGACAGAGAACTCTGACCCAGAAATAAACCGTTCGCAAATGACAGCCTTCCGATGATGGGAGTAGCCTATCGAGGCATCGAACAGCCGACGCAGCTGCCCCTCGTCCTCAATGGTGAAAACTCCTCTGCTGCTGTTGGCATCTATTGGTTTGATAATCATTTTGTGATGCAACGAGTGGAAAAAGTCAACTGCTTCATCCACCGTTTCGCAAACCCTATAGGCCGGATAGGGCAGACCGTGGTCTCGACAGAAATCCCTCATCAGCGACTTGTCGGTATACAGGCGGGCCATAGGTTCCGTCTGGGAGGGGAGGCCTAACTGTGAGGAGACAAAAGCCAAGGTCGGGGTTGCGATATCGCATTGGTCCGACATCACTGCCACCACCTCCAGCCGCCTAGCCGCCTCCAAGACTGCATCGCGGTCAAGGATGTCGGCATACACAATCTCATCGGCATACTTAAAAGCCGGAGCGTCGGGATAGGGATGCAGCACGGCTACACGGTAACCCCGTTCTTTCAGTTTCTTAATGAGCGGTATCTGCCACACAGTACCCGGCAGAACCATAACAGTCTTACACATACATTATTATTTTGCAACATGCAAACAGCAACTTGTGAAATAAAGCGTTCGTGTCGCTGTTCACTAATCACTTATCACAATTAGATAAGGGTTTTGATTTTATTGATATTATGCTCGTCTTCGGCAGTTAGCTCATGCTTGAAAGTGCCATCGCCTTGGGCGATGCCGAGAACTGAGTGTGCATCGTTATAGTTGTCAACCACCACGTCGCCCCTCTCTCCAACATATCCTCCACTCACCACAGGTATGCCGCCGATAATTGTCCTGCCCAAACGCGACTTCACCAACTCACTCGTCTCCATCACGTTCACTACCATTCCAGAAACGCCTGCCCTATCGTCGGAGCGATAGACCCTTGCTCCTCCCCGACGTTGTAGGCTTACGAAATCGGAGGAGAAACTATTGGTGCCGATGTCGAATATCCAATCAAAGTGCATTGCCGAAAGCTCCTCCTCGTAGGAGGTCTTTTGCTGCAGGCTGCACCCTATAAGAGTATCAAATCTTTCACCCTTCAGGTCAGCGACTGTGTGCAGATAGCGCGACGTTATCTCCACGTTGCCTCCAGCAGTGGGAAACAGGGGCTGTGGGTATTCTTTCCCATAGACACACACATCCATACCTCGCCCGACCATTTCAAGCAACAGTTTCGTCGCCAATATGCTGCGACCCACCAGAAGTCTACGGTCGCCAAAGCCTGCCATGCCCGTCTTGTGCTGTTCTATCTCCAGCATGAAGGCTATGGCCGAGGACACCCATGTCGCATAGTCGCTACAATATGCCACTGTCATACCCGCAGCCGTGGCCAGCTGCGAGGCGGTGCTGCGTATCTGCTCCGAGTTGCTACGCTTCGCGTCAATGTCCACCATCACCGTGTCGACAATGCCTTCTGCCTGCCCTATGATGAAGGGGAGGTGGCTTTCGTCGCCTAGCGACACAAAGCCAATGATATTGGTGACACTCTCGCGCACTGCGGGAATACATGGTTCTCTATCCTCTTCAAGCGTATGCTGGAGCAGGATGAGTACCGAACGCTTGTTTGTGATTTCCATCAGACGCTCCATGTCTTGGAGCATCTGGCGGTATTTTTCCTTATAGTCTGTCATTTGTTTTCGAAGAAAGTGAACTCATGAATCAAAGCATTCACAAATCACATATTCACATATTTCAACAGCCTGTCCGTCAGACGGACCCAAAGGCTGTCGCGTCTCTTGAGAGTCGACTGCAGGTATCGGTGCACCCATCTTTCCCAGAGCGTACGAGAATCCTTCAACCCGTAGGTGCTGCAGAAAACGTCATCCCATATATCCAACCGTCTCAAATCCTTCATTGCATGACGTGGCATACGCTCCACAATATAGTCGTCCATATAGCATTTCGCCACCTCGGTATCTACCATATCAAGTATATCGAACTGCCGATAGAGCATCTCTTCGGGCAATGGCAGAACCGACGTGGGCAGCAGGGTTGAGGCCCTGTAGCTACGGCTGAGTGAGACGGGCGAGCGATGGTTCATCTCCCAGTCGACAAACTGGTAGAACCGTGCCTTCGATGCCACACGATGAACGTTGAGGTAGGCAAAATGCATCACATAGAAGTCTCTCACATAGTACATCTGCTTCTCCTCTATCGGATAGGGTATACGCATGGAGTGCATGTTGCGGACATAGTTGCCGTGGGGTTCCTTTCCGTCATCGTGAAAAAGCCAAGGGTACCATGTCGATTGCCAATATTCAGACTTATTCGGACATATCTGCGCCCACCTGAACCAAAAAACATCGCCTGGTTTTGAGTTGAGAATTCTCTGCCAATCCTGGGTGCCAAATGCGTTGGCCGCAAGCACCTCGTCTGCATCAAGTCCCCACAGCAGCGTGTCTCTTCCATTTGCGATTTCGCGAGCCTTGTTTATTAGCATCGACTGCCGCTCAGACTCGTTGAATTCAGGATTGTTATTGTCTATCATTACTATCTGTGCTCTATCCTGCGCCGACGCGTTCCTTTGTGCATAATCCTTTATTATTTCGCGTGTGCCGTCGGTGGACATCTGGTCGGCGATGACGATATAGTCAGCCCATCGGCTGGTGGATTCGAGAAAAGCTCGCAGAACCCACGCTTCGTTGCGGACGGGAGTCATTACTATTTGGATTGGCATGGCTGTGAATTTAAGAGTTATACCACTTTGTGAGAATAGGCGGGGACAAACTCAAATTTTTTCCCTTCTTTCAGCTGTTTGGCTGTTATTTCAAAGAGCTCTTCCGAAGGATTTATGACATTGATTTTGCATACTTCTCCCATTAATACATCGGGGTCGACACCGTATTCTGACGACACTTTTTCCAAAAGTCCCGTGAAGGAGTCGTGGAAGTTGACCATCCCGACGTTTATCTCTCGTTTGGTACTGCCTTTGAGCAGGAGGTTCCCCACCACCTGCTCGGCCAGCTCCGCCAACTGAAGGGCGTTGCAGCCCTGCGGCATGATGCGGGCCTTCTGACAGATGGCAATCATCGACTCCAATTGGGCGTTGCCCGCTCCGCGTCCGAGGCCGCGCAGAGTCGCGTCGACCATCTCGGCTCCCGCCTGCAAGGCTGCCAGACTATTGGCATTGGCCAATAGGAGGTTGTTATGCCCGTGGAAACCAACCGAGATATCGTAGAACTCTTTAATTGCATGCACATACCCTGCCACCTGGTCGGGCAGCATTCCTCCTGCAGAATCAACCAAATAGATGCAGTCGGCACCAGCACCCGCGATGCCTTCGGCTGTCTTCACCAAATGGTAACGGCTGACGGCGTATGTCTTCATCAGGTTGCAGCAGACATAGAGGCCTAGCGATTTGGCATAACTGATACTGTCGAACGTCTTTTCAATCTCGGTGGAGTTGCCCCCTACACGAACAAAGGAGCCCCCGTTATCCTTAAACCATTTCAAGTCGTCCTTTGTGCCACCACAACCGGGTATAAAGAACATGCCTATATGCGACTCGCCTTTGCATGGCATACATATGCGCATGAAATCGCTGTCGTCAAGGGGATGCTCCCCCACACGGTATGAACCTAGGCCAAGTGTGTTGCCAATCTCAATATACTTGATACCGGCTGCCGACAACTCAGTGACAATCTTACGCAGCGTTTCAGCCTCCCAATGGTTATGGGTCACATAGCCTCCGTCGCGTATGGTGCAATCTAGTATATTCATATGGATGGCGGAAAACTCCGCTGGGTGATAGAGGTAAAAGAACCTATCGTATTAAAAGTCTGTATAGTTTGTCCAAATCCGCCTCGCTAACCTTGCTCCGCTTGCTGTTCTGCTTGTATTGGAGCAGTATTCTGAACAGGCGTAGTTTGCTGACAAGGCCCCGCTGCCCTCCGGAATAGTACCTAAATATGAACCCTTCAAACTGAGATAGGTATTGTTTTATGCCGGCTTGGAGGGCTATCTTGTGAAAGAGCGAACGCTTCAGCACATGTACGAGACGTAGGTTGGGCTGTGATAAGAACAAGTTTCTGAACCGTGGTATGAGCAGGGCATGTTGGTACGGTAGCAATCCGTATGACACCTCCTTATCCCACCCTTTGGCCGAATTGCTGATGCTGCCACCGTACTGTACCCACACATAGTCGGCCCTATCAACAAAAATGGCTTTGCCAAATTGCAAATGGTAGTAGGTGATGACGGTATCGTCATACAGCCGTCCGTATCGTTCGGCAGGGTTCTCGCCCAAGGGGTTGCGCCGAATCATGTAGGTCTGGTTCAGCCCCAGCAGGCCCCACTGCGCAATGGCGGCAGGGGTGAGTTTTGCCCCGGTTTTGAGCATACTGTGTTGGGGCCACGCAAAGCCTGTCTCCAAGGATGCGCCGTCGCACACCTGCCAAACCCTTTGTTGGCACATAGCGCAGTCGGGGTTGGCCAACAACGTGTCGAGCTGAAGCTGGTATATGTCGTCGGACTTCAAATAGTCGTCGGCATCGATATTGACAAAGAACTCACCTCTCGCATTACGGTAGGCGTTGGCCTTGTTCCATCCGCAACGCTCGCTACGCCCAGAGGGGTTGCACTCGTCGGAGTTGCACTTCACCCCCCGCACTATGGTGGGGTGGAGTTGCTGATATTGCTGGATTAGCTCCCATGTGCCATCGGTGGAACGGTCGTCTGACACAATCACTTCGTATGGCACATCGAGCCGTTGCGCTAGAATACTGTCGAGGCAACGCGACAAGAGGTGGCGCTGATTGTGAGCAATCACCAATACGCTAAGCACTATGTGGTCTGTCTGGTCCAAGGGTGAGGATGCTTGTGTATGTGTTGAAATGTTGATACGTTGATATGTGGTGTGGCAGCCAATTCCCATTCCTTCGGGAACGCCTACCTACTCCCACGACGAACGCAGCACTACCTTAGAGGCACGGTCGTACGGGGTGATGCGCTTGATGAAAGTCTCGTTTTGAGTGACACGGAAGCGAACGCAGCTGAGCACCTTGTCAAAAGTGTTATAAGGGTTGCCCAACCAGATGCTCGAATTGTAGCATCCCGGTGCAAAATTGACATTGTGCATACGGCAGTGGGCCGTGATTTTCTCCCCACGGGTCATGTGCGGGATATGGTAGTCGTCGTCGTAGTTCGAAACATGTGCTATCTGTTTGCCTAGCTCGTCGGTGATATCGAAACTGATGTCCACCATGTCGGCCTCGCGGACGGCCTCGATGTCGACCTCAATATCGAGGTCTTCGCCAAGGGTGACAGTGCCACTGGAGAGACGGAAGTCGCGCACACGGACGGCACCATTGCCCGTACGGTTGAAGTCGCCCACGCTTTTCATTCCACCCAAATAGTAGTCCACCACATCGCTCACATCGCCCGTCATTTCAACCATACCGTTCTTGAGCAGTATGCCGTGGCGGCAAAGCTGCTGAATGCTCGCCATATTGTGACTCACGAAGAGAACCGTTCGCCCTTCCGAACTACTGACATCCTGCATCTTGCCGATAGCCTTCTTCTGGAACTCGGCATCGCCAACTGCCAACACCTCGTCGACAACCAGTATTTCAGGTTCCAAAAATGCGGCCACCGCAAAACCCAGACGCACCGTCATACCTGAACTATATCGTTTGACCGGAGTGTCGATATAGCGCTCGCAGCCGCTGAAGTCGACAATCTCGTCCAGCTTGCGACTAATCTCCATCTTGGTCATGCCCAGTATGGCCCCGTTGAGGAAGATATTCTCGCGGCCCGTCATTTCAGGGTGAAATCCCGTGCCCACCTCCAACAACGAACCTATGCGGCCACGCGCCTTGATGGTGCCGGTTGTGGGTCCGGTAACTTTCGATAGGATTTTCAATAGGGTACTCTTTCCTGCCCCATTCCTTCCGATTATTCCCACGACATCGCCTTGTTCAACTTTGAAATCGATGTCCTTCAAAGCCCAAACATACTCGCTGTCGGCTTTTTGCGAACGGTCGTTAACCGACCCCACCTTCAAATAGGGGTCTTCTTTGCCACGAACGTTGACTACCCACCACCGATTGAGGTCGTGGCTGAGTGTACGGGTGGATACAAGTCCTAGCCGATACTGCTTGGAGACATTGTTGAATTCTATTGCTGTTGCCATATTGCTATCTTTCTGCCCGCATAGGGTTGTGTAAAAAATCGTTATACGCCAAACGGATGCCCTCGTCAAGTTCGGTCTTGTAGGTCCAACCCAATGCCGTAGCCTTGCTCACATCGAGCAGTTTGCGCGGAGTACCATTGGGGCGGCTCGCATCCCATCGTATCGTGCCCCCATATCCCACTATATGTGCCACCAGCTCGGCAAGTGCCTTGATGGTGATTTCTTTGCCGGTGCCGGCATTGACGGTCTCGTCGCCACTATAGTGGTTCATCAGGAAGACACAGAGATTGGCAAGGTCATCCACATAGAGAAACTCGCGCAGCGGCGACCCGTCGCCCCAGCACACCACCTCTTCTACTCCCTGAACCTTAGCCTCGTGGAAACGGCGTATCATGGCGGGGAGCACATGGCTGTGTTCGGGATGGTAATTGTCGTTAGGGCCATATAGGTTTGTGGGCATGACGCTTATGTAGTCGGTACCATACTGACGGTTGAGGTATTCGCAGTATTTCAGCCCCGATATCTTTGCGAGGGCGTAGGCCTCGTTTGTCTTTTCCAACTCGGAGGTCAGCAGGCAGCTCTCCGGCATAGGCTGTGGAGCCAGACGGGGATAGATGCAGCTCGACCCCAAGAACTCAAGTTTCTTGCACCCGTTGCGCCATGCCGCATGGATGACGTTCATCTCCAACACCATATTCTCATACATGAAGTCGGCCAACGCACTCTGGTTGGCAACGATGCCGCCCACCTTGGCAGCGGCGAGAAACACATACTCAGGTTTTTCTTCCTCGAAGAATTGCTCCACCGCCTCTTGCCGTGTCAGGTCCAGCTCTGCGTGTGTGCGCGTTACGAGGTTGCTGTAGCCCTGCCGCTGGAGTTCTCTCACTATGGCAGAACCCACCATGCCCCGGTGGCCAGCCACATATATCTTTGAGTCTTGGTTCATCTCTTATCAGTTTTCCCTACTTGGGGATTGTCTCCCATGATTGATTGGTGCATTTGGAGCTGGAAGTGTTCTATTACTGAAGTCTGACACACATTATCAAACGTACCCGTCTTCAAGCACAACAAGCTTAATTCACCGCATTTTATCTTATTCCAAACAAGCCTCTACAGGTGATTATTACTGCCTTGACTGATTTCTACCGCTTCTTGCCGCTTCCTACCACATTCTGCCGATTTCCACCCCTTTTAATGTCGTTACCCGCTCCCTGAAGCGGACATTGAGCAGAGAACGAGCAGAGATGATGTGGAGAACGGAGGGAGGAGGTGTACGGTTGGCTAGAGTTAAGAAAAGGTAATGGTCAACTTTTGATGATTACTTCACTATGCCTTTTTCTAGGTATTCGGCTAGGTTGTAGCGCACCTTGGCGGCCGCATCATCGGAGGCCACCTTGGCCATGTCGCTCTCTACCATGAGCCGCACGAGCTGATGGAAAGGGGTTTTAGAGGGGTTCCAGCCCAGCAGCCGCTTGGCCTTAGAGGCATCGCCCAAGAGGTTCACCACGTCGGTGGGACGGTAGAAGTCGGGGCTGACCTCGACCAGCACGCGGCCGGTGGCGCAGTCGATGCCCTTTTCATCCACCCCTTCGCCTTCCCAGCGCAACTCGATGCCGACATAGTGGAACGCCAGCTGGCAGAACTCCCGCACGCTATGCTGCTCGCCTGTGGCGATGACAAAGTCGTCGGGCCTGTCGTGCTGGAGTATCATCCACATGCACTCGACATAGTCTTTGGCATAACCCCAGTCGCGCAACGAGGAGAGGTTGCCCAGTTGCAGCCGCTGCTGTTTGCCCTGACGGATGCGCGCCGCTGCCAATGTTATCTTGCGCGTGACGAAGGTCTCGCCTCGGCGCTCGCTCTCGTGGTTGAAGAGGATGCCGTTGCAGCAGAACATGTTGTAGGCTTCGCGGTATTCTTTGACAATCCAATACCCGTATAGTTTCGCCACAGCGTAAGGGCTGTATGGGTAAAAGGGGGTCTCTTCGTTCTGAGGCACAGACACAACGCGTCCGTACAGTTCAGAGGTGCTGGCCTGATAGATGCGGCAGCTATGCTCCAGCCCGCACTGGCGCACCGCCTCTAGGATGCGCAGCACGCCGGTGGCATCGACATTGGCCGTGTATTCGGGAGCATCGAAACTGACCTGCACATGGCTCTGTGCAGCGAGGTTGTAAATCTCGTCGGGACGGGTTTTCGCCACCAGCTGGATGATACTCAGCGTGTCGCCCATATCGCCATAGTGAAGGTGGAATTGCTCGTGCCCTTCGAGGTGGGCTATCCGTTCGCGGTAGTCTACGGACGAACGTCGGATGATACCATGCACTTCGTAGCCTTTGGCCAAGAGAAATTCGGCAAGGTAGCTGCCATCCTGTCCGGTGATACCTGTTATCAGAGCAGTTCTCATGAATAAGTTGTAAGTTGAGAGTTCTTTTTGCGAATTGACAAATGGCTGCGGCGGGGCTCACCGACGCAGTCCCATCTCTTTCACGCGCTGCATCACCTGCTCAATGACGGGTGCCATGTCGTAATACTTGTATTCTGCCAAACGGCCTCCGAAGATAACATCATTTTCATGGTCGGCCATAGCTTTGTATTGCTGGTAGAGGGTATCGTTACGGGCATCGTTGACGGGATAGTAGGGCTCCATGCCTGGCTTCCACTCGGTGCTGAACTCTTTTGAGACCACGGTCTTGGGACAGTCGTAGACGGCTTGTCCAAACATTTCGAAATGTTTGTGTTCGATGATGCGGGTGTAGGGCACTTCACGGTCGGTATAGTTGACCACCGCGTTGCCCTGATGGTTGGAGGTATCCATTATCTCGTGTTCGAAGGTTACTGTCCGAAAGTCGAGATGGCCTAATTTGAAATCGTAGTATTCGTCAATCTGGCCAGTATAGACTATCTTGTCGGCCAATGGCACGAGCTCGCCACGATGGGCATGGAAGTCGCAGCCGAGGCGAGTCTCCACACCGTCGAGCAGCCCCTCGACCAGACGGTTGTAGCCTCCACAGGGCACCCCTTGGTAGAGGTCGTTGAAATAGTTGTTGTCGAAGACAAAGCGCAACGGCAACCTCCGAATGATAAAGGCGGGCAGGTCGACACATTTGCGGCCCCACTGCTTCTCGGTGTAGCCTTTGATTAGCACCTCGTATATATCGTGGCCCACCAGGCTCAAGGCCTGCTCTTCCAAGTTTCGGGGGGCCTCGCCATGCAACAACGACAGGGCCTCGGCACGCTGCTCCTCTATCTTGGCTTTCGCCTCTTCGGGCGTGGTGACACCCCACATCTGATAGAAGGTGTTCATATTGAAAGGCAGATTGTATAGCCGCCCCCGATAGTTGGCCACGGGGCTGTTGGTGTAGCGGTTGAAGGGGACTATGCTGTTCACAAGGTTCCACACCTCTGTGTTAGAGGTATGGAAGATGTGGGCACCATATTTATGGACATTGATGCCTTCTATATTCTCGCAATAGACATTGCCACCCAGATGCGGACGCTTGTCGATGACCAGACACTGCTTTCCCGCCTGCCGGGCAAAATAAGCAAAGGTGGCTCCAAAGAGTCCTGAGCCAACAATGAGGTAGTCGTAGCGTTTCATTTCGAATTGAGAGTTGAGAATTGAAAAATGAGGATTGAAAATCAGCTGCTATGCCGGTTATTTCAAGATATATCCTTCTTTATCGCCCAGCACTTGATAGACTTGGTAGTTGCCTATATCATAAAGATGCTCCATGTAGAGGACACTGTTCCAATAACTGATTTCGTCGGGAGTGCTTAAAACCATTTTTGTCATGTCCTTGGGATAGCGGCCCGAACCTTCAAAATACAGATTACCATTGGTGGGGGCAAGATAGTAGTACCATTTGTATGGAACGTATGTCGACTCTTGGCTGTTGATATGGGCAGCCTCTATATCGCGCATGTTTTGTGCGTCCACCTCATGCCGGAAGTCAATCCGCTTCCTATCGCGATAGGAGGGACTCAGGCAGAACCACACGCACATTCCCACACATACCACCGGGACCAGCAGGCGTTGGGTATGGGTGCGACTGACCCACACGCAAAAGGCAATCAGACACGGCAAGTAGGCCACCCAGGTGTAGTACCACGCATATCGGCCTGCCAAGATAAAGAACCACGGGGCGAGCAGCCCTGAAAGCAACAATGCCTTCTCGGTCTGCGAAGGCTTGGTCTTCTCCCTGCGGCATAGCGCTACAATGCCCAATATCACAACCATCGCTGCCAACACCAGGTACTCTTTGTTAGCAAAAAGCCCCTCGATGGTCATACTGTCGATACGCTCCCAGAAGGTCATCGTCTTTTCGATTGGGACATTGTTCTCGAATGAGAGGCGACCTGTCTCAAAGAAGTGGATGATGCTCTGCATGGTGTAGCTGAAGCCGAACATCGTCTGCAAAAAGGCTTTTGCACAATGATGGCTCGCCATAAAGGCAACCACCCCGGCAAAGGCGATAACAGAACTCAACCCATACCACACATATAGGCGCCACTGCCGCAGCGATTGGCGCAGGTCGACCAGACCATGCAGCAGAAGCACTACGCAAGTGAACAACACCCCCTCAAACCCAGTCCACATCTGCAATGCGCTCCACACGCACATCCATGCCACATCCCATCGATTGCCCGTCTGGTATGCACGAAAGAAAGCATCCAAGGTCAGCACGCCCAGCAGCAGGCAGAGGGTTTCCACCCGTCCACAAGTGAAGATACCAAACAGCCCGTCGGCAGCCCAATAGCCAAAGGCGAAACAGACTACAACCCATTTGGAGCGCAACAACTTGCCCCACTCGAAACGCAGACAAACCACCAAATAGGCAGCAAAAGCAAACAGCAGGTTGGGCAGCTGCGCGGTGAAATAGGAGAACCCTACCACCCTGTACCACACCGCCATAGTCAAGGCATACAGGGGGCTGTACGAAGGCTGTCCCCCACCCCACACATGGGTGATGAAATTGCCCTGCGACATACGGTAACCCCAGTCTGCCCAAAAGGCATCGTCATACCACGACTCATGCGGTCGAAAGCAGAGCATAAACACCCCTACGGCCAGACCTAACAGCCCTAAGGCTATGGCCAGACCCTTGGAGTCAATCCGATTGTTACGCCATATGGGTTTCATTGCGCAGGTTTGCTATTGCATGATTGCTTGAGGGTTTACTCATTTGAGCCCATAGCCACTCAAACATTTGCACACTTAAAGGCACTACTTTGCCAATGACTTGTTTATCTTTCTGAAATCGCCAAGCGATTTGAGCCCTATCTTGAATATACGTTTCAGATTGATGGAGTTCACACCACCCTGACGGGGACGGAATGTAATCGGATACCAACCAATCTTCTCCTTTTTCTTCACCGCAATGGCACTCACCGCCACATTGGCAAGGAAGAAATCCTGAGGGATGTACTCCATGACAGCCTGCAGCCGTTTGGCATTCATAAGACGGAACGGAGTGTTGGAATCTTTTACCCACACATGGAACATCAGCCACACCACAATCCGCAAGGTTCTTGTCACCACAATCCGCGAAAAACCGTCCTGCCTGCCACCGCGCGTGCCTATTTGGAAGTCATAGTCGTGGCGGTGCTCCCACATCTGCCAAAACTCGTCGGGCAGAGTCTGCCCGTCGCTGTCGGTCTGAAACACATAGTCCGCCCCGTGCTCTAATGCGTAGCGATACAGATACAGCACCGTGGCCCCATGTCCCGAATTGGGCTTGTCCAATGGCAGGAGGTATTTATAGCTGTTCTGCAATTGGCTCAAGATAGAGAAAGTACCATCCTTGCTGCCGTCATTGGCAATCACCACTCGGGCTTCGCCTCCCTCGGCATTGACGCGCTCCGCCACAGGGTGCCACTGCCGGACCACATCTTCTATATTAGCCTCCTCATTGTATGCGGGCATCACCAGATAAAGAGTCTCTTTCATTCTTTGTCGGTTTAAAGGTTATATACTTGTTTAATATAAACTGAATCAAAGCAACCACCACGATGGTTATCAGTTTGCACACTATCTCGTTCCACGATGCCAAGTCGACCATGATATACAACATCAGCGTCGATATGCCCAAGCCTGTCAGGCCGACAAGATAGAACGACAAAAACCGCAGCGAGGTCTTGTCCTTAATCTTAAAATTCAACTGACGGTTGAGTATAAAAGAGGTGAAAATGCCAATATGCACACTGACTATGTTTGCCCACAAATAGGGCAATATGTCGAAATGACAAAGGAGGGTGTAGATGACAAAGTCCAACGTCGCACACACCGCACCTATAATCCCGTATAGGATGAGATTACGAAAACGGCGGTACAAACCAGAAACAGTATCCAACAATTTCATATCCTAATTCTCTGAGCCAACTTACACCGTGTCCATGAAACTCTTCTGCGTCTTATTGAAGATGACTATTCCCAAACCGAGCAATATCACCATAAACACAAAACTATACGCCAGCCAATGCCAGCCGACAAACTCACCCGCGCCCAAAGCCCCATACTTGAATGACTCCAGCACCGGGGTCACGGGGTTGAGCCGCATGATGGTGTATAGGTCGAACCCTGCCACCATCTTTCCCTTCACCAAACTAAGCGGATATACAATCGGGGTGGCATACATCCACAACGACACCACGAACGAGAACAAAATCTGCAAGTCCCTATACTTAGTGGTCATACTCGATATCACAAGGCCGAATCCCAAAGCCAGCCCCGCCATCATCAGCACCAACAGGGGAAACAGCAGCACATACCATGTCAAATGCGCATTGCATCCCTGTATGCCATAAATAACATACACCACGATAAAGAGCCCCATCTGGATGCCAAACCGCAGCAGATTAGACGTCACATTGGCCAGCGGCGTTATCAGACGTGGGAAATAGACCTTGCCAAACAATCCGCTGTTGCTCACAAAGGTATTGGACGTACGGCTCAGGCAGTCTGAGAAATACTGCCACATACAGGTACCCGCCAAGTAGAACAACGGCTGGGGAATGCCATCGGTGCCGATGCCGGCAATGCCGCCAAACACCACCATATACATAACGACCGTCATCACAGGCTGTATCACAAACCACAACGGCCCCAACACTGTCTGCTTATATTGCGTAATGATATTGCGCTTCACAAATAATGTGTAGAGGTCGCGATACCTCCACAACTCCTTAAAATCAACCGCCAGCAACTTGTCCTTCGGCTTAATGACGGTTGACCATTCTTGCGTCTCTGTCATTGAAAATAGTATTTCTTTAATCTTTAATTTTATATTTTTCTAGTGCGAATGCTTATGATGGAAAAATATATTCCCCACAATGCCCCAGAAATATTTCCAATCGGTCCTGAAGGGGTGCTTCAGATAAGCCTCCACATACCGCCGCTCCGACTCTTGGATGCCCTCCAACGTCTCGGGCTGCTCCTTCTCATAATAGAGCGGCGGTAGTAGGCCGGGCTTGGTCTGTATTCTCAACTGCTGCATCTCAGGCGTATACAGGCTGAAAAACTGTTTCGACAAAGGCCTCACACCCACCAGCTTCATCTCCCCCTTCAACAAATTCACAACCATCGGCAACTCGTCGAGCCACGTCTTGCGCAAAAACGCTCCCATCGTATTCACTCGGTAGTCGTGATAGAACTTACCCGTCTTATCCAACCGCCGGTGCTGGTACACATATTCCTGCAGATACTCACTATACGAATACATCGTGCGGAACTTATACACCGTTATAATCTTTCCGTTCTTGCCCACCCTCCGCAACTTGGCTATCGGCGACGAGCTGGGAACCCCTTCCCGTATAGGCTCCTTGGCCTTGCGGGCTATCACGCGAAACTCCCCGTGTGCCGTATTCTCATACACCACCTCGAAACCCGCATGATACAGCCGCCCCAATATCTCCACGCGGTGGAACGTGCGGTTGCGCCCCTTGCTGATGGCAAAATAGATATTCTTCAACCCCGCCACCTTCGGAAACACCCGGTGCCACAGATAGTGGAAACCATAATAAACCCTGTTTATCCCTTTCGGATAGCGGCTGTAGATAACCGCCTTCTTCACCGACGACGTGCGGCAACAACACACCAAATACCCCCCCTGCGTCAAATTCTCGTTGGCGTTGAACAAAAACTTGTCAAGCTCATAAATCGTGTGCAGCGGACGCTTCACAAAAATAGCCTCATACAGCCCACCCTCTGCCTTACACTGCGGAAGCGGGTTCCCACCGTTGTTCTTCATCCCCCACAGCAGCGTGGTGGGGGCAAACTCGTCGTGATGGTCTGCAAACCAACGGTACACCTGCTTAATCGGCTCCTGCTCCACATGCTCAAAGACCCTGCGCACATCCGCATTCTCAATGTCCTCGGCCTTCAAATCGTCACACCCCTCGCTCCCCTGCTCGACAAAGTTGCCGGCAGGAAAGTACATTTTCCCCTTTACAGGATCCAACGGAAACAGCGGTTTTCTCATTCCGTAATCGTTTCTAAAAACTCAGGCGGTATATGCATAGTCGCAACAGCTGCCACACCCCTCACACTCACCACCAGCCGCCTGTCCTTCTTAATTCGCTTGATATAACCTTCGGCACCCTTGAACACCCCCTCCGTCACCCTCACACGGTCGCCTTTATGATATTCGGGCCTGTCCTCGCCCAGATAGCACAATCCCTGCTGCCCCGCCGTGCACACGAAGATAAACACCTCCATCTCACGGTCCGGAATTGCCGAGGGCTTGTGCGTCAGCGGGTCGCGATAAACCCACAGCTTGTCATGATAATCGTTCTCAAACTGCGCCACATAGCCATTCGTGGCCTTCACAAACAACAGCGATGCTATCATACTCGGAATAAAGAAGTCCACCCCGTCCACCGCCAGTTGCTCCCTCAGCGGTGTCATCCTGTTGTAATACACCTTCATCGCATACCATCGCGCAACCTCTGGTTTTTCCTCCTTATTCATCATCAATCACTCCTTACCTATACTGCCTGTCTTGAACTATTCATTTCCTTTCTCCGCCTCACCAGCCTTCCCCTCGCTCGCCGTGCCCACACTCCCCCACACTTTACGCCTCGGCAAACACACCCAATCCACCCTCGCCCACAGGCACAATTCTCCTCCTCCCCCTATGCAGCGGCACGAGGCTTCTGGATGATTCATGGATTTAAATAACCCACTTTTACGCCCACCCCTATCCAAGGGCGGTAACGTAATCAACCTTTGCTGTGTATATTATAAAAAACATACAGCCCATTATCAGTTTGCAAATATACGACTTTTTATAGAAACAACGAGCATTTTTTTTAAAAACTCACTTTTCTTTCCTACTTTGCCACTACCGTTTGGCCTGCTCGCCCTGCCGCAGCCCCGCCCTTATCAGACCATGCCACCCGCCCTACACCCTTTTCCCCACCTCTACCCAATGCTGCCGCCTCTTCCCGCTCTCTACTGCATGCTACCAATTCCCACTCCTTCAGAGGTTGTTATCCGCACCCTGATGCGGAGACAAAACGAAGAAGAAGCTGACATGGAGCGGATAACAGAGGGGGCTAGGCGGGTGGCGTGGTGCCGGCGACTAAACGTTAAAAAGGGGCACCGCGCAAGTGCGGATGCCCCTAAAGGTCACGACAGGTGTCGTTTACTGAGCCAGACCGAGGGCCTTCAGGCCCTGGTTGTAGCGGATGTCGCGGGGGATGTTGTTGGTGGCAATCATGTCAAGGTCTTTCTGCAGGTCGGGGCGGATGGTGCCGTTCTTGGCCGCATAGCTGCCTGCAAACTCAATGTCGCCTTCGCCCTCGACTTGAAGGATGAGGGCTGCCCAGCTCTTCATGGCCTCTTCGGCCTTGGCAACATCAATGACGTATTTGCCCTGCTCGTTGCGAGTGAAGGCTCCCTGGTCCTGAAGGTAGTTGAAGCACATCATGTTGGCAATGCCGTGAGCCTCGGTGGCACCGAAGCGGACACTGCGCAGTATGCCGGCAATGAAGGTGACGAAGGCGTCTTCCTTGGTGCAGTTGGTGATTTCGCCCATCTCGATAAGTTTGGCGGTGAGGAACAGTCCGCAGATGTCGGCCTTGGCTTCCTCCCACTTGCTGTACTCTTTGCCAAGGGCTTCGCGCATGCTCTTGCCGTCGGTGACGGTGTTCTTGATGCCTAGGCCGTGGGCCACTTCGTGGAAGCAGACGTTGCTGAAGAAGGCGTTGAAGTTGACATTGTCAATCTGGTCGTCGCAGACCAGAAGGTTGGCAATGGGCATGAGGATGGTTTCGAACTTGGCCTGCATGGCGTTCTTGAGCTGCAGACGGCGGGCGCCCATAGTCTTGTGGATGCGCTCGTCGTTGGGCAGGTTGATGGCGATGGTCTTGGAGCCCGCGTTGCAGTCGCCGGCGTAGTAGACCACGTCGTAGACGTTGATGTCGCAGTCGGTGCCGGGCACTTCCTTCTTATACTTGGGGTCGCAGGGCAGGAGTTTCTGCATCTCGGGGAGCATGGCGGCGAATTTGCTGAGGTCGTTGCTCCACTGCTCGTCTTTGACCAGCACGAAGGCCTCGTGGCTGCACTTCAGGCCGTTGATGCCGTCGTCGTAGTTCTCGATGGGTCCCACGACGAAGTCGAGCTTGCTGTCTTTCATGTCCATCCAGACCATGTCGCTCTCGAAGTAGTCGTCGGTCTTGAAGGCCTCGCGACGGGCCTCAAGATACTTCTTCAGGCCGGGATTCTCGGCGAGGGCGATGGCTTTCTCGAGGAGGGCATCGACCTTGGCGAGCTGCTCCTTGTAAGCCTCATGATAGGGCAGGACATAGAGCTTGCCGTTCTCGTCGCGGCGGATGACGCTGTACTGGCTGTTTTTGAGCGTATCATCCAGAGCCTCAAACTCTTCCTTGGTCATATCCTGGGGATAGAAGTTGCAGCCGAGGGGACGTTCGCCATAACCGGGGATGAAGGGTTTCTCGCTGTCGAGACGGTCCCATGCGCCATACTGGATGTTGGCGAAAGCACGGATAGCGGGGTCGCAGATGGTGTCGAGACTCTTGCGGTTCTCGTTGCCAAAATACTGATCCCAGTAGATTTCATCCATCACCTTGCCGATTTCGATGAAAATCTTGACAAGTTCCTTCTCGTTGGGGGAGAGCGTCTGGATGAGGTCGGACGTGAGTTCGAACTCGGCGTACTCATTCACTTTTTGCTGAATTTCGGGGTCGGCGGTGCAATCTTTCTTGCTTTTGCAACCCACAGCGGCTAACATTGAAATAGCCATAGCTAAAACGGTTAATTTTTTCATTACTAATATGTTTAAATGTTTTTTCAACAACAAATAATTTGCAAAGTTACATTTTTTTTTGGTATGTTAGAAAAAAGTTGTACTTTTGCAGCCGATTTCAACCGAAAAACAGGACATTGGAAAGGTGCTCGAGTGGTTGAAGAGGCCCGCCTGGAAAGCGAGTAAGCGTTAAAAGCGCTTCAAGGGTTCGAATCCCTTCCTTTCCGCAAGCATCGAAGCTTGCGAAGCAGAACTGTGGTTCTGCTTTTTTTGAATGTATAATTGCCATGAGACTATCCATTATCACTATCAACTGGAACAATGCCCAAGGACTGGAAAAAACCATTCGTAGCGTTGTCTCACAGAATTATAAAGATTTCGAGTACGTCGTCATCGATGGCGGAAGTAACGATGGTAGCGTGGATATAATCAAACGATACGCTGAGGCATTCCCCATCAACTGGCTGTCGGAGCCCGACAAGGGCATCTACAATGCAATGAATAAAGGAATTGCAAAGGCCAGCGGAGAATACCTCCATTTCCTCAACAGCGGCGATATGCTGCTGGACAACGATGTGGTAGCCAAAATGATTGGGCAAATTGACAGAAACAACTATCCCGACATACTTGTTGGCAGAATGATAAAGCAAATGCCCGATGGCTCACTTTACCGAAACCCTGTCAACGACAATTATTCGTTTATCCGTTTTTACAATGCAAGCCTCCCCCACCCGACGACATATATCAAGAAGGAACTGTTCGACAAATATGGGTTGTATGACGAGTCGCTCAAGATTGTTTCGGATTGGAAATGGTTTATGCAGGTCGTTGCCTTCAACGGGGTCAAGCCTATTGCCGTAGATGTCGATGTGACCATCTTCGACATGACAGGCATCAGCAACACCAACAACGAGTTGCGTATGGCGGAAAGGAGGTCTGTTTTCGCCGAAACTGTACCAGCGTGCTTTCTCTCCGACTATGATAACTATTGTAATTACATACTGATGATGAGCCGCATCCGAAGGCATCCGAAGGCGTTCAAGCTGACCTATCTGTTAGAACGGGCACTATTCAAGATTGAAAAAAAGAGAGCACGGAAAAGAGACCTCTACTCGCACTAAAAACAATTTGTGAGAAAAAATAGCGTAATTCAAAAAAAAAGCGTATTTTTGCAATTCCAAAATATGATTATGAACAGTCTGCATATAAACCCTCGTAGTATTTTCTTAAACATTAAGAAGAGAGATGTTTATGACTGTTTCATGGCCATGGATTGAGCTTGCTCTCCGTGGTCGTTTTGTTTTGCCAGTAGGGGCAAAAAGTATATTTTGGCAATCATTTTTTATTAATAATCACCAAAAAATATATCAATTATGGAACTTCCATTTGCAGAAGCGTGGAAAATCAAAATGGTCGAACCCATTAAGAAATCCACCCGCGAACAGCGCGAAAAATGGCTCGAAGAAGCCCACCAGAACATCTTTATGCTGAAGAGCGACTATGTCTACATCGACCTTCTGACCGACTCCGGCACCGGCGCTATGAGCGACCGCCAGTGGGCCGCCATGATGATGGGCGACGAGAGCTACGGCGGCG
>CAZTVH010000003.1:0-38158 GCA_964616965.1 uncultured Bacteroidaceae bacterium
TGCATATACTTGCCACTACACTACCCCCACCCACGACCGCCTGACGACAACAGGTGTAGTGACGTTGTTGCGGTAGGAATAATCAGCAGGGGCTCACTTGGCAGCGGTCGGGGCCGACGTAGAGGAGAAAGCCTTTGACGTTGTTGGACCGGGTGGCGGCAGCGATGGCCTGGCAATAGCGGCTGACTTGAGTGCGGTGTTCGTCGCGGTAATTGCCACTTTTGAAATCGATAACCCACGTTTCGGAAGGTGTGTAGACGATGCGGTCGGGGCGCAGTACTTCGCCCTGCCATGCAAGGCTGCATTCGTTCATGCAACGGTTGGCGGGGTCGAAGAATTGAGCCACCTCTTCTTGCTGCATCATGTTGTGCAAAGTGTCGCCCAACAGGGTTGCCTCATCCTCTTGCATAGGATGGAGCATGAGATAATTGTCCAACACGTTGTCGGCCTCGTCGCGGTGGTGGATTTGGGCTAAAAGGTCGTGTAATTGGTTGCCACGACGGATGGCAGCCTCATCTAATTCGCCGAATAGGGCTGACGATTGGTCGGCAATGGCAATGCGGGGAGTCCAGTCGGGATAGCTCAGTGTCAGCAGTTGTATGTTGTTAGGGAGGGTATTGTCGGAAGAGGTGTTGCTATTGGGGTTGTCGTCACCCAGGGCATACACCTGAGGGCGTACTTCGTGGGAGTCGGACCGTGTAGTCATATAGTCTTGTAAGAGGGAGGTGTAGTCGGTGGTTCCGCTCTTTTTGGGTGCCTGACAATAGAGGAGAAGTTTTTCACGAGGCCGAGTGAGGGCTACATAGAGGACGTTGATACGGTCCATGTCGCTCTTGCGCAGTTCGTCGTTGTTATCTTCGTCGAAAACGGTATGCTGGTCTTTGCTGGGCAGTATCATTCCGGCAGGCAGCGGAAGGCCCATGTTCTCGTCGATATGCACCCAGATGCTGTCTTGTTGGTTGCGTTTGTTGAGGATGGGGTAAATTATGATGGGTGCTTCGAGTCCTTTGGCCTTGTGAATAGTCAAAAGACGTACAGCATCGAGGTCGGTGGCGGTGCTGGTGGAGAGACGTTCCTGTTGCTCATCAAACCATTCAAGAAATTCGGACATATCCTGACGGTGGTTGGTGCAGTATTTTGCCACCACGTTGAGAAAGGTGGCCGTGTAGGCAGTTTCGAGGTTGTCCAAGTGTAGCATTCTCAAAGCCTCTTCGCAACAATCGTAGAGGCCTAGTCTGCGAAGGCGGTCGCATTGCAGAGGCAGCCCTTCGTCGTGAAGGAGGGTGTCGAGGCTGGGCATAGGGGTGGTTCTGGCCGAGAGGAAAGCGGGTGAGAAGTCGCGTCGCACGATGCCTAGGTTGCGAAGATATATCAGCACCCGCGCGGCAGCAACGCAGTCGGTGCTGTCGACTAGGTATTGCAATAGACTGCGCAGCAGCATGACCACTTGGCTCTGTGTAAGAAGAAAAGACTCGCTCGAAACCACGGGTACACTATGTTCGGTAAGGAATGCGGAAATCTCTGCCAGCGTGAGCTTGTCGCGTGCCAGCAGGGTGATGTCGCGATAGCTGTAACCTAGTTCGTCCACTTGTCGCCGGATGTCGTTGAGCATTTCCTGCCAGAGGGGTTCATGGTCGCCTTCTATTTCCCAAAAGCCTAGTTGTACATAGCCCCCCTCTTTGACAGGGTTCTGCACTAGATCGGGACTCTCGCCTTCGCCGAGGTAGATGTCTTTCAGTTCGGGATTGCCGTCAAAACGATTGCGGATGGCCCATTCAAAGAAGGCGTTGTTGAACTCTACGATGGTTCGACCTGTGCGAAAGTTTCTGTCGAGTCGAGTGATTTCGCTTACTCCGGGCTGTTCGAGTATGTGTCCGTGCAGGGGGCTGTCCACATGAGGAAGAGAGATGAACTGTTCCACATCGCCTTGCCGAAAGCGGTAGATGGCCTGCTTGCCGTCGCCTACGACGAGCGAGGTGTGGTTGGACGACACGCCGTTTTCCACCAGTGGTACAAGGTTGAGCCACTGCATTCGCGAAGTGTCTTGGAACTCGTCGATAAGATAGTTCCAGTAGCGGTTGCCTAATCGCTCGTAGATGAAGGGGGCAGGCTCGTCGCGTACCACATCGGCAATGCGCTTGTTGAACTCGGAGATGTGTACTATCTCGTTGTCGCGGGAATAGGCATCTACCAGTTCGCCCAGTTTGTTGAGCAGGGCTAGGGAATAGATGTTGCGCAAAAGCAGTCGGCGTGTATTGTATAGTAGTCCTTCGCTGTTGTGCAGTTGAAGGTAGCGTTGGTATAGTTCTTGTAGGCTGGGTTTTATTGTGCTGAGGGTATTTTGAGTGGTGGGGCTGCATTTGGTTCCGCCAAGTTTGTCGCCCTCCAGATAGGCGAGAACGTAGCTGTTGGGGGTGTCAGGTACCCCCTCCGTTAGTTTGCGAAAGAAGGCCCCGGCACCTTTGTTCCCGTAATAAAAATCCGTTATTTCCAACCCTGCGTTGGAAATTAAGTTTAAGCCTTGTTGGCCTAAGTCGTGCAGCTGGCGTTCGTATTGTTTGTTGGCAGCAACCATTTGATGCTGAATGTTGCGGAATTGTGCAGTATCGATGTGCTTCAGGGATTCGAGGAATGTTCCAGACCGTTCTTTGAACAGTTCCTCAGACAATTCAGCAAGCTGCTGCTCTATCATGTAGCTTTTCCCATCGTTCATCTGGTTTTCTGCAAATTCACATAGCACCTCGGTCAGTTCCTCCTGCCCCTCGGTGCCGACGAGAGCCATCAATTCGTCTACGGCGTTCTGTATGAGGTCGTCTTGGTCTATGTGGACATCGAAGTTGAGGGGAAGGTTTAGGTCGTGGGCAAAGGTACGCACGATACGGTGCATGAAGCTGTCGATGGTGCAGACGGCAAGGTCGGAATAGTTGTGCAGAATGGCTTGTCGGACAGTAGCGGCATATTGGCGCAGTATGGCATCTGAAAGGTCGAGACGTTGGGCAATGTCGTTGCCCATAGGACTATCAGTGCCCTGAGAGGCGATATTGTCCAACTCATGCAGGATGCGTTCTTTCATCTCGTTGGCAGCCTTGTTGGTGAATGTAATGGCGAGAATGTGTGAAAAGCGTTGAGGCAGTTGGCTCTCAGTAGCAGAGAAGGCCAGTTGTAGGTATTGGCGCACGAGGGTGTACGTTTTGCCCGACCCGGCTGCCGCACGGCATATAATAAAACGGCTGCTGTCCATGATGGTTTGATTTCAAATGATTTCTACAGTGAGGATTATCTTGGTGTGGGGTGTGATGCGATGGGGATGGCTGATGCGGTGGCCTATAATCCAAAGTATGCTGTCGGTGGCATCGACTAGAATGAGTTGTGCCTGTTTGTCTGGTTGGCTAAATTTGTGGTCGGAGAAATAGTCGCTTAGGAGTTGGGTCCCATGAGCCATTCCGAGAGGTTGGAAACGGTCGCCTGCCTGCCAGTGGCGTAAACGCAAGGGCAAAGTGATGGTGTCGGCATCAAAGGCTGCCCAATGGGGTGGCAATTGGCGAGGGTCGAAGCCTTGGGGTGAGACGGTTCTAAGAGTGAAACTGGGAAGGGTGGAAGATGTTGCATTGGAGGTGGCAGGGCAAATGATGAGTTGCTGACGGTCGAGATAGGCGTTGTGGGTGGAGGAGTGGAATGTTTTGCCTGGTTGTGTGGCGTGAAGGATATTGGCAACTGTATCGGCGTTGAAGCCGTAAGGCTTTAGTAGTTCGAAATACAGCTGTTGTCGAAGATGGATATGTTGGTTATTTTCTAATGGAGCAGGCAAGGTGTCGCAGAGGTCAATACATACAGTGCCGTCTGGTTTGGGGTGGACGAGTTGTTGAGTCAATGGTGCGAGAAGTGCTTGGTATAGCTGTTCGGTAGACTGAAGGTGTTGGATGGTTTGGTTGATAGTATGGTCAGCGGAGGGTTGTAGTTGCCGCATGAGTGGCATGAGTTGGTGGCGTACTTGGTTGCGGAGGTAGTCGAGTGAGGCGTTGGTGGAATCTTCGACATGAGAAAGATGGTGTAGGGCTGCATAGGTCTCGATGTCGTTGCGCCCAAATGGCAGTAGAGGACGGACGATGTGACCTTGAATAGGCAGTATGCCATGTAGCCCAGTTAGCCCCGTGCCTCGGAGGAGATTGATGAAGAATGTTTCGGTAGAATCGTCGCGATGATGGGCGGTGAGTATGGCGGCGTAGGAATACTGCTGCCGAAGCTGTTCAAAGTATTCGTAGCGAAGTGTTCGTGCTGCCTGTTCGATGCTTTGGTGATGCTGAAGAGCGTAATCACGGGTGTCGAATTGGGTAACATGGATGGGTACGGAGTAGGAATGGGCAAGTTGTCGAACAAAGGTCTCGTCGCGGTCGCATTCGATAGGACGAATGTGAAAATTGCAATGGGCTATGGCAAAAGGGAACCCAGCGGAATGCATGAGATGGGTGAGTACCACTGAGTCGATGCCACCACTAACAGCGAGCAGCACCTGCTGCCCTGTTGGGAAGAGGTGCTGCTGCTTGATGTGTGCTATGAACTTTTGTAGCACTAGTGGATAATCATCTTGTGCATGCGACGCTGACCGTCGTATTCGAGGCCGTAATAATAGACCCCACTGGGCAGTGTGCCCTTATTGAAGGTGAGTGTGTGGCGTCCTTCATTGTAGAAGGCTGTCTCCTCATGGACGAGACGTCCCACCACATCGGTTACAAAGAAGCGTGCTTTGCCGCTGTAGGGCAGGGCGAACTCAATTCGAGTAGAGCCATCATAAGGATTGGGATAGTTCTGCTCAAGAACGAATTCGGATTCTTCTACATGAGGCACGTCTTCGAAGTAGTTGACAACTTCAATGCGCGTGGTCTGGTCGTTGGCAGGATTGGAGTCGGGGTTAGGCATCGTCAGATGTCCGGAACCGATATACTGGCGTATGCTGCTCTTTGGGATTCTTTGACGGAATAACATGTGGCGTTCATCGCCAGGTTCAACGATGTACTCGCCAACCTCGAACCGGGTGTATTGTTCAGGCGTTCCGTTGATGGTGAAGTAAGCACGAATCCACTGGAGAAAACTCACGTTACCGTTATTGCGAATGACGGCACGGATGCGGCAGGAGTCGCTCATGTTCTCTTCAACTTGGATTTTGACGAACTCAAGGTCGGAGATGTAAGGTTGAATGACTTCTGATGTGTCGTTTCTCTGGTTGGTGTCGTCAGCCACACTACAGTAGACCATGATGTATGACCATTCGTAGGAGCGGTTGTCTACTTGTTGACTGAAGCGATGGACCGTGTGTCCGCCTGCTGCAAGAGGTCTGTCGCGGTGGAAAATCTCTTCAAAGCGTGTTGTTGTGTCACGGTCATAAACATAGCCTACAAGGAAATCGTTCGCGGCACGGGCACCCACATTGTCAAGGACGATGCAGATGTGGTTGTCCGATGCTTGACGATTGTCAATCATGCCTGCAGTGGCCTGAATATCGGTGATAGCAGCGATACCGGCAATCTCTTTCGAGATGGTGTCGTTGTAGGGATATACGTCGTGCTGGTATTCACACCATGCGGTTAGACGCATAGTACCCATTGTGGCTCGTTCTCGGTGCTGGAAGGTGTAGTTGAAGAACTCTGTGGACCTGAGATTGCGGCCTAGGTAGTCAGAGAAAACGATGTGTTCTGTGACAGTGTCATTTTCGTTGTAGAGGTAGCGTACATAGCAGTCCTCTATCTCATTCTGACCAAAGTTACGCAAGCGGACAGTGATGTTGATGCTGTCGCCAGCCACAGCACTGGCAAGAGGTGATGTGATGGCGTACAAGTAGAGGTCGTTGGCAAGCGGTGAGAGTCCATAGGTAGAACAGGTCGTGTCGTTGTCACGGTAATAGTCAGACTGCACTTTTGTGAAGGCACAAATCTCAAAGGTGTCGGGGAATTCGTTGGTGACAGTGAATGGAGTCGGGAATTCATACTCAATACTTTCTCCAGCGCGAACCCAGATGGGACAGATGGCCTCGTGGGCTAGGTATGTGCCGTAGGGCAGGTAGCAAACCATGAAGTCGCGGATGCTGTCAGTACCAAAGTTGTGGATGCGGACACGCGGATAGATAGTCTGTCCAAACTGTGGGTTAGTAGGATAGATGATTTCGCGGACACCTACGTCAACAGCACGTCGTTTGCGACCAATAACCAAGTTGTCGATGGCCACACCATCGCCAAAGTTGGCAGAAGAAGAAGAAGTAACAGGAGTGGTGAACACAAAACGGAACTGAACATGCTGTGGGAAGTCGGTGCTTATTAGTGAGGTGGGGAAGGATAGGTATTTGTATGCTCCATTTTCAGTAGAAGTGTTCCAACCCTCTGGCACATCATACCAACTGCCACTTTCATCAGTGGTGTTCCAGCGGACGCTTGGGTCTTCAACAAGCTGCCATATTCCTTGGTAGTCGCGATACTCCATTCGTAGCAAGGCTCCAGTCTGCACACTCATGCTGAGCAGGAATGTGATGGTGTCAGGATGGATTTGCTGGATATTGATGATAGGTGAGTAGAGTACGCTACGGTTGCCGTGCTTTCCAGATACAATAGATTCGGTGGCACTGGTGATGTAGGCATTGGGTTGCGAGTAGGCGGACGATATGGTGCTCTTCGCCGGCATGCCACGTTCGAAGTAGTTGCGAGTAAAGTTATTGTAGCCAACAGGTGCGTACCATCTGTCTATCGCTTGGTCGAAACTGTCGATGAAACGCGGCTCAATTATGTAGTAGCGGTGGTACTGGTATTGCAATGTGTTGTTTGTGGTGTGGAATGTATCACCTTCAGCATTGACGGTGCAGAGAAGATTGGTAGTGCCTTCAGGGAAGTGGACTCCGTCGATGGCGACAGGTGTGCTCATGCCGGGCTCAAGGTTGCCAGACCAATCGATAGAGTCGAACAAGAAGGGTTCGGGTTGATTGACATTGAGGAAGCGGTATTTGATTCTGGCTTGGGTGAGTGGTTCTGAACCTTTGTTGGCAAGCATGACAACAACTTGATAGTCGGTGTCGGTAACGATATGGTTTTGAGGTGAGACCACGCGTGTAAGGGCAGCATCAACGGTGTCGAGCATGCAATCTTCTTGTACATAGAGCATGTATTGTTGAATTTGTCCATTGTCGTGGCTCGTAGCAGTGTGTAAGCCATTCGTGTAGACTGTTGAATCACCATGCACCCAAACAAGCATACGCATGTAGCCGTAGTGGGCACTTTGGGGTATGGTTAGATTCATCTTATAGGGTCTACGGCTGTGCACTTTGGCACCTAAGCTACCCAAGGGTCTACGGGTGAGGTTCTCTTGTCCGAGGAAGTCGTATTGGCCGTCGCGGTTGTAGTCGATGGCAACGCAAAGGCTAGCAGCAGTGGTGGTGTCAAGTTCGTCGAGATTGTTGGCAACCTCGATAGTAAGGGTGTCTTGTGTACCACGACGGACATAGAGGGTCGGTATTTCTGCGTTGGTGGGATTGTAGGAACCTAGCCAGAGATTGTCATAGCCAATGAGGTCGGGCATTATGTTGTCGAGTTCGTTGAAGGAAACGCGGGTAATGTCGAATCCTTCGACGCTGGTAGGAATGTATTTGTTGATACTGTCATACATGGTTTCAGCCAGAGCCTTGAACGTATGGGGGGTTCTCAGCGTGTCATTACCCCGTTGCTGGTCATCGGGATGGTAGACCCAGGCGTTGAGGGTGTATGTCTTGTTGGTAAGAGGCTGGTTAATCATCAGCATGGCAGTGTCGTCGAGGCATCCACCAAATGTGTGGTCATAGTAGTGTACATTGTCGCCCACGCGTCCGGGTATGGTGACGCGTGCGGTGTCGTGGACTTCGAGATAGGTGATGTTACCGTTGGCATTCATAAATTTGAATGCTACAGGAATGTTAGAGATGGGTTGGGCTCCATAGTTGACGATACGGAGTGTGACGGTATCTTTTTCAAGATAGACGCGTCCGCTGCCACGCGGTGAGCGTACCTCTGAGATAGAGACATCGTAGGTGAGTGGCATGTTGATGCCGACGTTGATTTGTGAATAGTAACTTGTGCAGTTACGCGAACTGAGGCAGTACAGGTAGTATAGCGAATCGTGGAAGTACTGTGGCGTGTTGCTCCAGTGGGTAGAGCGGTCGTAGTTGTTGTTGCCGTTGTAGAAGAAACTGCCGTTGGTGGTGTCGCGAGTCCAACGAATGATACGTCTTTCGCCCTGTGTTGCCCATAGGTTGCCGTAGGTGCCATAGTCGAGCATCGTGTCGTGGGCAATGGGGGCATCGGGTGTGTGGTTGGAAGTAATGTTGATGTAGCTGGTGGTGTCGTTGAATTGTTTGATGTCGTATTGTGCCGTGACAAAACCACGCAGACGTGCAGTGATGTCTAACAGCGTGCCAGTCGGGTATAGGTTGGGTTCGTAGGCGGCACTCAGGGTGACTTCACGCGGTGTGCCCACGGGTAGAGCCAGGCCACCAAAGGTCTGTACGTCGGCATTGCTGCTACCGGGGAAGTTGGGGAAACTCTGTGCGGAGGGCTGGTGGCAGTAGTAGTCATATCCGAGGGTGAAAGTGAAGTCGCCGGGGAAATCTTTCTTACCTGCATTTTTCAGCGTGTAGCGGAGAGGCACACTGTACATCCGGCAGTGTGCGGGATCGCAGGTACTATCGACTGCAACGGAAACGACTTGCAGGTCGTAAGCAGGATAGATGAATACTTGGGCAGTGTCGACGTTGTCCTCCGGACGTTGGTCGACTACGCCTGGAGCCATGTTTATGACAACAACAATGTCTTGTGTGTCGACAATACCTAGCGGAGACTCTAGCAGGACAGAGTCTTCAACAAAGGTTTGGGATGCAAGACGATTGATGGTGCGTGTCACAGACTGCACTACCGGGTATGTGTCGGCCATGTAGGCATACCAGGTCAGGTTTTGTTCAACAGCGGTACCGTTGTTGAAGAATTTCACTCTGACCATGATAGAGTCGGTCTCGATATTGCGTACTATGGGGTTGTTGCCTGTTGTGACAGATGGCACATAGGGTTCGGTGATTTCAGCAACTGCGACATCGTGGGTCTCACGGATGCAGTTGAATTCGTAGGCTCCTATTGTGGGTTTCGGAATCTGTGGGCGGATACATCCTCGCACGTCGGTAATGACATCGGGGTTGTACTGGGCACGGTCGGCAAATTGTGCCAATAGGGTGCTCAGGTTGTAGATGCTGTCTACAAAGTAGGGATAGGTTTGGAATGAGTTGTTGTCGGTATGGTTCAGCAGTCGCAGGCTGTCGAGGTTGTTACAGTTGACACCCCAATAGGCAAACTTAATGACACCGGTGGTGGCATGAGTGTCTGCGTTGGACCAGTAAACGTTGTAGTTGGAACTGGACATACAGGTGTCTATGGCAATGTAGTATGCAAAGCCCTTACTTTCGTTCTTAAAGATATTATTCAGAGCATGGATGTAAGACGAGTTCTGACAGCTGAATGTTCTAGTGGCATTCTGGTTGACACCGGCGTAGAGGTTACAGGTATTGTAGTATACACTGACATGCTTAGACAGAGAGTCAACCCAAATGCCCGAAGAGGAGAGCGAGGCAACACCAGTACCATATAATGAAACCATATTGTTATACACGGTCACACGGTCGATGTTGGTACCACGGCAGTTGAATAAGGCAATACCGCGTTTGCCACCATTACGGTTGTCAATCAGGTGGATGTAGTTGCGTTGTATACTGGCATGTTTGGCTCCAGCAATGTAGACACCTGTCAAAGGTTTGCTTGCTACCGTCACACCCGATGCGATGCTGTCGCCATTAACGGCAATAGTGTCGGTGTTACGGAGGTATACGCCTTGGTACCAGAAGTTAAGAATGTCAGAGTTGAGAATAGAGATGTTGTCGCTATAGCTGTTGTTGAGAGAACGTACAGCGTAGTATCCGCTATCCAGCAAGCAATTGTTGACCGTAATATAGTGGTTGTTGTCGCCCAAGAGCATCAAGTTAGCATTGGTCGACGATGCAGTGGTCATCTTAGAACGAATCACACTGTTGCGGAAGTTGATGTAGTTGGACTGTTCAATCTTGGCCACATTGGCAAATATGTTGTTGCCAGAGCCGCTAGTGTAGTTGGCATAGAAGTAGATGCTGTCGAAGGTGATGTAGTCGGCACCATTGATGGAAATCACATAGTTGCTAGTATTGGTAGGCGTATGGGTGATTTTAGCCATGTCGGTAGCACCCGGTACCGTCTTGAAGGTGACGGTGTTGTTCATGTCAGTACCGTCCACATGCTCGATGTTGAGCTGCTCGTCGAAGGTCTGTTCGCAAAGTTCAAAGACTATGGGGCCTGCCACACCTGCGTTGTGCAAGGTGTCGAGGGCTGTGGAAATGGTAGGATAGTCGGCTCCACATGAGCCAATGCTGTAAGTGCCAGCGCAGAAGCGGACATTGAAGGTACGAACAATGGTGTCGTTGGTCGGAACAGTATCACCCGTGATACTCACTACAGCCGTTACCGTGTGGCGGCCAGGAGTGAAATGGGTACTCAGCAGCGGTACGGTGCGCGAATAGCCCAAAGGCAGGTTGTTGGCGTCGCCCGTGTGCTGTTGCCAGTTTCCGTTGTCTATCTTGTAGCGTAGCGTGTAGTTGGAGATGTCGTTGTTACCTCTGTTCTCCAACACCACATTCAGGCTTGTTGTATCGCATGAGGCGATGACCGTTGTGTCGAGTGCTTCGGGCCAACTGAGGCAGGCATCGTAGTCAGGTATGTTGGTAACATCAATGTAGACAGGCAATGTGGGGCTCTCGCATCCTACCGGTTCGAGGAAACCAAACAGAATGTCGGGACGGTTGTTGCCCTTTGAACCCGAAGTTTGCGTTGCCTGGTCGGTAGAGGCGTGTTGCTTGGAGATGACGGTGTTGGCTTGAGCTGTGTAGCGGGTCTTGGCACCGTTTGTCGGGCCGGTAGTGTTCAGTCCGCGTACAATCTCAATGACAATGCTTGAGGTGCCGTCCCACGGAAATACTGTGTCAAGCGTGTGTCTGACCCAGCCCAGGTCGGCATTGGTGAAGGTGTAGTTGTTTCTGTTGTACACTTGGGTCAGACCTGTGAGGAATGTGCCGTTGGCAAAAACACTCAGGTTGGTGGTGCCCATCTTGATGGTGAAGTAGTCGAAGGTGAACGAGTTCACGTTTGCTCCCAGCTCTTCCAGATAGAAGGAGAGTGAGCTTATGTCGCCTGCTCCGTGTCCTGCATCTTGCAGTTGCTGGGCGGTCACAAGGTACTGCTCCTTGACATAGCGGTTTTTGGGATTGTAGGGCGAGGGATAGTTGTTGTTCATCACCATTGCCAAAGTGCCAATATGGGTGTTGGCAATATCTTTCAGTGCGACGGCACTAACAAACATGGTGTCGCGACGATAGACATAGTTGGTGAGGTAAGTGCCGTTGGTGGTACTCAGGTAGTTCATGTTGTGGTCGTACCAGACAGTCCGATCCGAAGTGGGCAGACCATTTGCCGTTATTGTCAGTCGATCACCGTAGTTGACCGTCTGGACGGTATCAACCTGTGGGATGGAAGGCGTGTAATTGGCGTTGAAGTAACCCTCGTTCGTATCGTTCGAGTGGTCGTTGTCGCCAGTCACTGCGTCTACCCACACCTTGATGTGAAACACAGTGTCGTGGCTGGTCTGCATGTTGATTGGCACACTGAAAGTATGGTATACTTCCGAGCGGGTTCCGATACCAGAGGCAATGGTGTCGCTGCAAACAATTGTGGTTCCACCGTCAAGGCTGTATTTGACTACAACTGTGGGAACAGGGTTTGCACCATAGTTGTGGACCAACACCGAGATGGGTTCGTTGGTGGTCAGGTTGCAGCCTGTGTCTACCACTGGTGCGTCAACAAAGAGGTCGGTGTTGGGTACACCGGTCACATGGATGTTCACAGCCGAGCGTAAGCCCTCGCAGCCGTTGTCGAAATAGCGGATGAGGTTGCTCTCGGTTTCGCCAATATGCATGCGCAACGAGTCCGTAGCCACTTGCCATAGCGAAGCGCTGGCAGTGGGCGATGCATTGGCGGCGTTCGTTGGCCATGCTATGCGGCGTGCACCGGCTGTGGGGGTATTGACGGTGTTGCCATTTTTGGCCAGGTCGATGGCACTGCCCTGCCACACGGCGGCCGGCACATGCTGGTTGCTCCAGTTGATGGGCTGGGTCGACGTTGTGGTGATGACACCGTTGAAGGCAACGGCATCGGCAATACCATTCCCGTCGCGATAGATAACACCGAAATTGGCAGTGTAGGCAGGCGTGACAGTAGCAGAGCTGGGCGCGTAAATAGTGCGTGTCGAGTCACTGGCAGTGGAATTTGTTCTGAACTGCAGAAGCAGGTTGGCTCCGGGTTGGATGGTGACGTTGGGCAGCACCCATATCTTCGCAGCCGCATTGCTCTGCACCACCATGACGCTGTCGCCTTCGAGATTGGCAGGATAGTCACCGCAGTTGGTCAGCTCGACGGCAAAGGCGGTCTGTGCGTTCATATACGAAGGCAATGGGTAGGTGACACCGGGGTTGGTGCGGTTAACTTGAACCTCGGTAATCTTTACCAATGGTAGGTTGCGCTTTTGCGACATGTAGAAGGTCGTGTCGTCATACAGAGGTGTAGTCGTCAAGGTTGGGCCATAGAAGAATGCCGCAGTGTCATCCAAATTATGGTACCACGAAATGCCCGAACGTTGCTGGCGACCATTGCCCGAGGTGTAATAGCTCACCGGCCATGTGTTCACACCCGCTGTCGGGGTAATGGTGGCAGTGGTGTTGTAGGGCACATTCTGGTTGATAACTGTAGGTGCGGGTGCTGCGTATCTCGAAAGTACGGTCCATGTGCTAGTATCGTTCAGGTCGTCGGGGTCGAGATTGCATTTCACCCACCATTTAATATTATATGTACGGTCGGTGTTGCCTGCACCACTGGGCAGGGCCATGGTACGGGTAGAAAGGAAGTGGATAGTGTCGTCGGGGCCACAGTTGCGGTTCACCACGAACGACTGCACCGGACCGTTGTCAATACTATAGTATACTGTCAGGGGCGAAGCGCTGCTGGCAGTGTAGGTACCGTTACCCGTGTTGCGGATGGCCACCTCAACAGGTATGCTGGCAGGGGCTCCGCAGTAGTCTTCCAAAGGCGTGACAAACTCTTCCGGCTTGAAGTCCACCGACAGGGCGGTCACCTCGTAGGCACCCAGGCTGGGGGCCGTGGCCGAACGTGTGGAGCCGAAGAGGTCTATCGTCACTTCCGGCACCGGCACACCCACGTTGCGGAGCAGGGCGTTGAAGGAGCGCAGGTCCACACGGCTTACCGAACCGTTGGTATATTGGGGGTTGCCACTCACCGATCCGACGTCGACAGGCACGGCGTTGCGCCAGCCGTTTAAGTTATTGTAGTTCGACCCGCTCAGTTTGTTCAGCACACCGCTGATAGAGTAGTAGCAGTTGTGGTCGACATGCAGGGTTGCCGCATTGTCGCCTGGAATAAACGAGAAGGCGTAGTTAGAGGTGTCGAATGTGGCTATCACATTGTTCTGGAAATAGCTGTTGCTGATAACGTCGCCGCCAAAGGTGGCACCTGCCACGTTGACACGCGTCGGTGCATTCATTCTCACCGAGTTGAAAACTGTCTTGATGTACGAACCCTTGATGATGTTGAGCGGGGTGGTCAACATGTTGCTCGTGCCATCGTCCACCGACACCAACATGTTGTTGGCCACAATGCAGTAGTTGTTTGCGTTGCCATGCATGTCCGAAACACCGATACAGCAGGTACCCTTCGACGAATAGACGCGGTTACGGGTGATGCGTGTGCCGTTGTAGCAGTACTGCCCCAGAATAATGTAGCTGGCGTTGGTCAGCACGTCGTTGGCAAAGTTGCTGTCGATGATGGCGGCATCCTGGTTCACAATGCGGATGGCACTGTTCACTTGGTTGGTGAAGTTGTTAAGGCTGACGACGTTGCCCGAAGAACGGACATCGGGTGCGGCACCTGTCACATCCACACCGATTGTGCCTCCATATAAGGTGCATCCTGTGACTGTGACCGAGTCGGCATCGCCCGTGTTAATTAGCGACTGTGACGAGGTGTTGATAGCGTTGCTGTCGACAAAGGTGCATTCGATGAATTTGCAGTGTGCGCTGTTGTTACCCAATTGGACAAGCACGTCGCAACGGTTGTCGGTGTAGCGGCCGTTGCTGAAACGTATGTTGTGCATTCTAATGCCGTGGGCCTCGGTCATGTCCACTAGGGCAGGCACATTGGCGTTGACCCCCTGGCGTGCGCGGCGGAATGTCACAATCCCTGTGGGTGTGGAGGGTTCAAACTGCACATAGTTGGTCTCTGATGTACCTGGTATGTATGGGAACTTTGTAACATCATACACTCCGGCAGGCATCTTGATGGTCAGTGGCGCGTCAATGCCGCAGCGACTCAACACGTACAGGCAGTTTTCGAGCGTCCTGAAGTTGTCGTTGGGGCCGTTGCCTATTGTGCGAACTCCGCTATAGGGCCCGTCGCAAGAGGCAAAGGGTGTAAACAACGTGTCGTTGTAAGGCTCGTGGTCGCGCATACGCAGCGTGTCGATGTCGATGGTGTCATCCACCCACGCCCGGATGGTGTGGTAGCCCACGGTGAACAGTTGGCTGTCGCAAACATGCACCCGCACGCTGTCGCCTCCGTTGAGCGTCCCGGTCCAGTCATAGTGTACCAAGTTACCATTGTCCACGCGATACCATATTCTCACAGCATTCATCGGGCTCACACCGTAGTTCTTCAACCACACCACGACCGAGTCTATCCCAATCTGGCAGGGGGTGTCGTAGCTCGGATAGGACATGGCGGAAATACCGCAGTCATATATCAATGGCACATTTTTGGTTGCATAGAATTGCATCCAAGGACGTATATTGGCTGGGCTGCCACTCGCAAATTGTTCGATGTCGGCTCCAAAAGCATTGTATCCAAGATTTCCCTCTGCCACAGCGGTATACAGCGAAACCTTGTTAGTGGGAGTCGGAACATGCTTGACTTCAGTCCATGGTGGGTTGAAGACACCGGTCCCGTCATAAAATGCCTGTATTATTAAGTCCGATCCGGCATAGAAGAACGTGTCTTGCAGATGAATAGTCTTATACGACCCTGCGGCCGCCTGTTCGAGGGTTAGGGCCGTGTCGTAGGGTATTTGCATGTCCGATGCGGTGAACAATTCCGCATTCATATCGCGCACGAATGAGTTGGGGGCATTCATCATGCGGAATTGAAAATGCGGACGCGTCACATCGTCAGGTTGCATATATGAGCGTAGGAATCGAAAACTGGTGATGTATCCAGGCCCGAACCCCATGTCTGCCATGGCCGCACTATCGTATATCCACTCCGACCGATTGTCTGTAAGGCTTGGGAAAGGGAAGGACATCGATGAAGATTGTGGGCCCGGTGGGGTGCCGGTATTTGTCTTTCCTCGCACACACCTATAGGTAAGCCATTGGTTCATGTTGCTGGGGAAATAAACCGTGTTGTGGTTTACCGTCGAGTCCTGTGCCACAATATGGTAGTGTATCAGTGTGTCGTAGCCGTACATGGGAATACGCCCCTCGAAACGGCTGGTCCGCCCTTGTCGGCTCATGTAGGACCTGTGGATTACAGGGCTGTTGCCTACTCGGTACTCGATGTACACCGAGTCGCTATTGATGCCTTGTGCCACGGTGGTGGTCACATCGCCTATCATTTTTGCACCTCGGCTGCTTGGGTAGTTCAGGTGGTCGGGGAACGAACGCATGGCAATTTTGGGTGTCACGATAGGCTGGGTGGAGGCTCGGATGCGTATGTCGTCGATATACCATGCCTCTGTCGAAGTGGCGACAGTTCTTGGTTTTATGCGAAAACGAATTATCAGTTTCTTGTTTTCCTGTAACGCACCCACAAATAGCTGGTCTAAATCGAAACGCTCCTTAATCCATAACGTGTTGTCTATCCCTGATACGGGGAGCAAACGCCACGATAAATACGACTCCTTACTGAAGTTAGACATACTGGCGAAGTCGGTGCTACCATTTTCTGTCCTGTAGTGAGTGCTGTTGAGCTGTGTCCACACTGCATCGTCAGGGCGTTTGGCTTCGATAATGCCGCACTCTAGCTGTGGCTGACATTTTCGAGGGTCGACCCACATGATATGCATGAATTCGAACACATAGTTGTTGAACTGGATAAACGAGAAGTCGATTGTGTCAAGGATAACCGACACCTCAGTACTCTGCGTATGGAGTAGCTTCAGTGCGTGGCTACCGCCCGACACGATGGTCGACTGTGTCGTTACCGCAGGGCCCGACCCTGTGTAGTTGACAGGTGTGCTCGTCTCGAAATCTTGTGAGAAGACTTCGTAGATTTGGGCGTGGGACACGATTGTTGTCAAAGCAAAAATCAGTCCAAAGAGCAAGAATCTTTTCTTCATTTGTATTTTTGTATTTTGTTTATTATCAGTGTTGTATATATGTTTATTAGCTCAATTATGGCTACATGTGTGGCCACTTTTGAACATACAAAGTTACGAAGAAAAAATGAATTAGCAACTTTTTTTTTATTTTTATATTTATTTATAACTTTCACGGCTTCGCCCACATTCTTTTCTCCACTCACTATTATTACTGTCAAAAGTGCCTCAAATGGACACCCTATGACCTCGATTTTTATATTTTTTTAACGGTTTGCTGGCAGTTTACCGTGGTGTCGGCAAGCTTTTTTGTATGGCTCATGTCCTATTCGATGCCCAAGTTTGGCAGGCGACAATGGGTATACGGCCCTTGTCGCCCGCTTACAGCCGCTAGGGCTCTCTGGTCCTTTGTGGCAAATGGTGATGCTGTGGTGTGGCCATACGCTTTTTTCCCCATGCTCGCTGCGGCTTCTTCGGCCCCAGGTGGATGTCTACCGTGCCCTACCGTTTTTTGCCTCTCGCAGGGTCGTTATCCGCTTTCTGGAGCGGAAATGGAGTGGAGAAGGAGCAGAGAATGAGCGAATAGCGGAAAGAGGTGGTCGGCGACAGCTAGTGGCCGGGGGCGATGGCTCATCAGGCTCTTCGTCGACCTATTGGGGATAAGGCAGGCGGGCACACACCACCAAGGTGTGGGCCCGCCTGCATAGAAGGAGATGTGTTAGCGGCGTTGGCGCAGCACCTCGTACATGAATACTGCGGCGGCAACGCTGACGTTGAGCGACTGTATCTGTCCCATTATGGGCAACTTGGCACGCACGTCTGACAGTTTGAGCAGTTCGGGGCTGATGCCGGTCTCTTCGGCCCCCAGTATCAGCAGGGTGGGTTGCGTGAAGTCTACTTGGAGGTAGTCGGTGGCACCTTTCTCGGTGGCGGCCACCACCTGCATGCCGCATTGTTTGGCCAGGTTGAGCACGGTTTTGAGATTGCCTTCGCGGCATATAGGCACCCGCAGCAAGGCCCCCGACGAGGTTTTCACAGCGTCGTCGCCCACCTGCGCGCTGCCGTGGTCGGGGATGATGACTGCGTCGGCCCCCGTGCATTCTGCCGTGCGCACGATGGCACCAAAGTTTCGCACGTCGGTAACGTGGTCGAGCAGTATCAGTAGTGGTGCTTTGCCCTCTTCTATTAGTTTGGGGATTAGGTCGATGGCTGATTGGTATTGGATGGGGGCAATCAGTGCTGCCACTCCTTGGTGGTTGCCTTTTGTGAGGCGGTTCAGTTTTTCGATGGGGACGAATTGGAAGGGGATGGCTTTGTCGCGGATGCGGCTTTTCAGCTCAGTGGCCAGTGCGCCGGTCAGCCCGTTCTGCAGCAGCACACGGTCTATCTGCACGTCGCTGTCGATGGCCTCTATCACGGGCCGTAGGCCGTAGATGGTGGATGAGGCAGCGGCACCGCCTCTGCCCTCTTGGGGCTTGGGTGTTTTGTTGTTTTGTATCATAGGTCTATACGATTGTTCCGTCTTTGAGCATTATCTGGCGGTCGGCTTTTTGTGCCAATGTGGTGTTGTGGGTGACGATGACGAAGGTCTGGCGGTATTGGTCGCGCAGCTGGAAGAAGAGGTCGTGCAATTCTTCGGCGTGGTGGGTGTCTAGGTTGCCCGACGGTTCGTCGGCAAGCACTACTGTGGGGCGGTTGATGAGCGCGCGGGCCACGGCAAAACGCTGTTGTTCACCTCCCGACAGTTGGGCAGGCTTGTGGCTTGCCCGCGCTTCGACATTCAGAAACTGGAGCAGTTTCATTGCCTCTGCGGTGGCTTGTTCCATGCTTTGTCCCGCGATGAGGGCGGGCAGGCATACGTTTTCCAGTGCGGTGAATTCGGGTAGCAGGTTGTGGAATTGGAACACGAAGCCGATGTGGCGGTTGCGAAAGCGTGCGAGGGCTTTCTCGTCGAGTCGGGTGACATCGACGGGCTGTGTGTCGGGGGTGTTGTATATGATGCGTCCGCTGTCGGGCCGGTCCAATGTGCCCAATAGTTGTAGAAGGGTGGTTTTGCCTGCCCCCGACGCGCCTACGACGCTTACCACTTCGCCTTCGCCGATGTTCAGGCTGATGTCTCTCAGCACATGTAGCGAACCGTATGATTTATTGAGCTTTTCGACGGTAATCATGGTCAGTATTCTTTGCCGTTGAGGAACGCCTTCCACACCTTGTTCTCGCCGTAGGCGTAGGGCAAGTATTCGTAGGTGGGGATTTCGGTGGTGATGTAGAAGTTGGCCCTTTTCCCCACGGCTATGGAGCCCAGCTGGTTGCTCACGCCCATGGCGTAGCCGCTGTTGATGGTGGTGGCGTTGATAGCCTCTTCGGGAAGCATTCGGTAGTTGACGCAGGCAAACGAGAGTACCAACTGCATGTTGCCCGAAGGCGAGGAGCCTGGATTGTAGTCCGAGGCCATGGCAACGGCAAGGCCTGCTTCCATCATCTTGCGCACGGGGGCGTGTTGCATGTTCAGGAAGAAGGCGGCGCCGGGCAGTACGGTGGGCATGGTCTCGCTGCCGAGCAGGCATTGTATTTCCGCATCGCCAGTGTATTCCAAATGGTCACAACTCAAAGCATTGTACTTCACGGCGCATTGGATGCCGCCGCTGCACGCCATCTCGTTGGCATGTATCTTCGGGCGCAGCCCATAGCGTGCGCCAGCCTCCAGCATCCGCTCGGTGTCCTCGACGGTGAAGAAGCCTTCGTCGCAGAAGACGTCGATGTAGTCTGCCAACCCCTCTTCGGCTGCCCGGGGTATCATCTGCTCTATGACCATGTCGACGAATTTCTCTTGTCTTCCGCGGTATTCCATTGGTATGCCGTGGGCACCCAGCAGGGTGCTTTTGATGGTCAGGGGGCTGTTCTCTTTGAGGCGGCGGATGACGCGCAGCATCTTCAGTTCCGCTTCGGGTGTCATGCCGTAGCCCGACTTGATTTCCACGGCCCCGGTGCCGTAGCGGATGATGGTGTCGAGGCGTGTCATGGCATCGTCGTAGAGCTGTTGCTCAGAGGCTTCTTGCACCCGTTTGGCGCTGTTGAGTATGCCGCCGCCGCGTTTGGCTATCTCGTCGTAGGAGAGGCCGCGTATTTTGTCGATATACTCTATCTCGCGGCTGCCGGCATATACGAGGTGGGTGTGCGAGTCGCAGAACGAGGGCAGCACCATCCTGCCCGTCGCGTCCACCTCCTTGTCGAAGGTCTGCTCTTTCAGTTCGTTCATGGGGCCGAAAGCGGCTATCTTGTCGTCCTCGACAATCAGGAAGGCGTTTTCGACATGGTCGATGTGTGCCATATCGGCACCAAACACACGCTGCCGAGGATGCTTTTCCACCTGCAACAGCGATTTGATATTCTTAATCAGGGTTCTCATAGTGGTGATATGTGTTATTGATGGTTGTCTCGTTTCCCTAGAATAGTTCCGGTTGGTCGCTAGGCTTGGCCCGGCCCACCAGCTGGTAGGCTAGGGGGGTGGCTTCGCGCCCTCGGGGGGTACGCTGCAGGTAGCCTTCCTGTATCAGGTAGGGCTCGTACACCTCTTCTACCGTGCCGGCATCTTCGCCCACCGAGGTGGCAATGTTGTTGATGCCTACGGGGCCTCCACGGAACTTGTCGATGATGGTGCTGAGTATCTTTAGGTCCATCTCGTCCAAGCCGTTGCTGTCTACGTTCAATGCCTTCAAGGCGTAGCGGGCTATGTCCAGCGTGATGGTGCCGTCGCCTTTCACTTGGGCAAAGTCGCGCACTCTGCGCAACAGCAGATTGGCAATGCGGGGGGTGCCGCGGCTGCGACGTGCTATCTCGTAGGCCGACTCGGAGGTAATCTTTACCTGCAGCAGTCCTGCCGAGCGGTTGACGATAGTGGCCAGCGTCTCTGCGTCGTAATATTGCAGGCGGCAGTTGATGCCAAAACGTGCCCGCAGGGGGGCTGTCAGCATGCCCGACCGCGTGGTGGCACCTATGAGGGTGAAAGGCTTTAGCTTGATTTGCACGCTCCGTGCCGCAGGCCCCGATTCGATGAGGATGTCTATTTTGTAGTCCTCCATCGCCGAATAAAGGTATTCCTCCACCACAGGCGACAGGCGGTGTATCTCGTCGATAAACAGTACGTCGTTCGTGGCCAGAGAGGTGAGCATCCCCGCAAGGTCGCCAGGCTTGTCCAGCACAGGCCCCGAAGTCATGCGTATGTTCACGCCCAATTCGTTGGCTATGATGTAGGAAAGGGTGGTCTTGCCCAGCCCCGGAGGCCCGTGAAGTAATACATGGTCCAATGGCTCGCCACGTTGTTTCGCAGCACCGACAAACACACGCAGGTTGTCCAGCACCTTCTGCTGTCCGGCGAAACTGTCAAACCCCTTGGGGCGCAGTGCGCGTTCTACCTCACGTTCTTGTGCCGTCTGTCCACGGCCGGTGGCATCTAGATTGTTGTTCATTAGAGTGGTCTTTGAGTTTGCAAAAGTACGAAAAAAATGACATATAATAAATTTTTATTTACATCTTCTATACTAAAACTCATTTTCCATCGTTACATTAATACATTTATAGCAAAAAAAACCAAGATATAGCATGAAATCTATCATTGTGGGCACGGACTTCTCCAAGGGTTCGTATGTGGCTTTGGAATTGGCTGTCGACGTAGCCAACAAATTGGATTGTGGTATTAAAATCATCTGGGCCAAGCGCGAAAAACTGCTTATTGATGAGGAGCAGCTCACGGTTATGACCCATTTGGCAGAAGAGAAGTTGGAGGCTCTCTGCGACCAGCATCGCCCCAAACTCCATTCAGGCAAAATACGTTGGGAAATCTGTTCTGGCAAGGTTGGCGCGGTCATTGCGCGTCAGGCCCAGCACGAGAACTCGCCGCTTATCGTTATCGGCACCAATGGCGCTTCGGGTTTCGAGAAGTATTGGATGGGCAGCACTGCCGTACGCATCGTTCAGGAGGCTCCCGTCCCCGTGCTTACCGTCCGTCAGGGCTACGACTTCCATAAGGCTCTCGAACGTATCGTGGTGCCCATCCGCGTTAATATCAACTCGCGTCAGAAGGTTCCGCCTGCAGCCCAGATGGCTCGCATGTTTGAATCCGAAATCCATATCCTCGGCCTCATGGACTCGCCCGAACAGGCCGGGCAGCTTCGTGCCTACATGGTGCAGACCGCAGAGTTCCTCTCCAGCGAGGGTGTCAAGTTCAAGTCGGTGGTCAAGAAGTATAGCAACTACAGCGATGCCGTGCTTTCCTATGCCGACTCGATAAAGGCCGACCTGGTGGTCATCAACACCGAGCAAGACCGCCTCATCTCTCAATTTTTCCTAGGCACCAATGCCCAGCAGGTTGTCCACAGCGCCCAAATCCCGGTGCTCTGCGTGCATCCTGCCGACATATTTTATCTATCCAAGACCTGATGCCGAGAGTTGTTATCGTAGGTGCCGGCGCGGCCGGCATGATGGTAGCCGTTGCTGCTGCCAGCCAAGGGGCCGATGTGGTGCTGCTTGAGAAAATGGACCAGCCGGGGCGTAAGCTGCGCATCACCGGCAAGGGCCGTTGCAACCTTACCAACACGGCCCAGTTGAAGGAAACCCTCACCCACATTGGTCCCGACCGCCAGTGGATGCGCAACAGTTTTGTCCAGTTCTCCAACGCGCAGCTCATGGAGTTCTTCGAGCAGCGTGGGGTGCCACTGGTCGAGGAACGTGGCGGTCGTGTCTTCCCCAAGAGTGGCAAGTCGCTTGACATATTCCTTGCCCTCATCAACGACCTAGAGTCCCGTTCCAATGTCACCATCCGCAAGAATTGTGCTGTCAAGTCTCTCACTGAGGACTGCCACGGTGTCCGCCTGCTCGACGGCTCCACCGTCCGAGGCGATGCCGTCGTCATTGCCACTGGCGGCCTGGCCTATCCCACCACGGGCTCCACCGGCGTAGGCTATCGCCTTGCACAAGAGGCAGGCCACACTGTCGTGCCGCAGGTGCCGTCGTTGGTGTCGCTCATTTGCGAGGAGGAAATTCCACAGGAATTGGAGGGATTTGTGCTTAAGAATGTGGCCCTCTCCATCACCCGTCCCGATGGCAAGCGTCTCTTTGATGCCTTTGGCGAGATGACCTTTGCCGAACACCGTCTCGACGGCCCCATCGTGCTCTCCGCCAGTCGGCAGGTCAGCCGCCTGCTCCACGAGGGCGAACGCCTCATTGCCCACATCGACCTCAAGCCCGTCGTTGCAGCCGATGTGCTTGACCGTCGCCTCATTGCCGACCTCAACGCCAACGGCACACGCCTCTTCCACGACGCGTTGCGCCTCTGGCTCCCCGCCGAGGTCATCCCCCTTGCTCTCAAGCGGCTGCATATCGAGTACTACAAGCGTCTCCACCAAATCAATGCCGCCGAGCGCAAACGCCTGCTGGCTTTCCTTAAGAATGTCGAGTTTACCCTTACAGGCACAGGCGACTACGATACCGCCATCATCACGCAAGGCGGTGTCTGCACCAAAGAGATTAACCCCAAGACTATGGAGTCGCGCCTCGTTCCCGGCCTTTATTTCGTAGGCGAGTTGCTCGACCTCGATGCCGACACGGGTGGCTACAACCTGCAGATAGCCTTCTCCACAGGCTATGCCGCCGGCCATGCCGCCGCACGCCAATCGGCTATTGGGCCTCTTTAAATTCCTCCACTGCTATTGTTGCCGTCTCCCACGCATCCATGCGTTCGTCGAGCCGCTCTTTCAGCGACTGGTATGTTGCGTAGAAGTCGCTGTCCTGTGCTGCCCCGCTGGCCAAAAGAGCCTCCTTGGCAGCTATTTGTTCCTCCAAGTCGGTTATCTCTTTCTCTATCTTTTCTACTGCGTTGCGCAGCTTGCGCAACTCCCTTTCGCGGTCCTTGCTCTGCTCGTAGCTCAGGCGTCCCTGAGTCTTCGCCTCTGTGGCGGCTGTAGGCTTGGGCATGGCGGCCTGTTGCCGCGCGTTCATGCTCTCCATAAACTCGAAGATGTCGCCCTTGAACTCGTGAACGGCCCCGTCGCGAAACTCATACAGCTCGTCGGTCAGCCCTTGCAGAAAGTCGCGGTCGTGCGACACCACTATCAGTGTACCCGTGTATTGCAGTAGGGCGTTCTTCAAAATGTCCTTCGAGTCCATGTCGAGATGGTTTGTGGGCTCGTCCAGTACCAGCAGGTTCGACGGGGTTAGAAGCAGTTTGGCCAACGCCAGTCGTGCCTTCTCGCCACCCGACAGCACCTTCACCTTCTTCTCGCAGTCTTCGCTGTCGAAAAGGAAACTGCCCAGTATGTTGCGTATCTTGGGCCTTATGTCGCCCTGAGCTATGTCGTCGATGGTCTGGAACACGGTCTTTTCTCCGTCCAGCATCGCAGCCTGGTTTTGTGCGTAGTAGCCTACCTGCACGTTGGCACCCAGCCGGAACGCGCCCGTATAGTCCGTGATGTCGCCCACGATAATCTTTGCCATCGTGCTCTTGCCCTCGCCGTTTTTGCCCACGAAGGCGATGCGCCGGCCCGATGTTATCAGCAGGTCAACCCCGTCGAACACCTTCAGCTCGCCGTAGGCCTTGCCCACGCCCTGTGCCTCGACCACTATCTTGCCGCTGTGCGGCGCGGGTTGGAAACGGAAGTGTATGCTCTCGGTGCTTACCTCGTCGAGCTGCACCATCTCCATCCGTTCCAGCATCTTCACCCTCGACTGCACCTGCTTGGCCTTTGTGGCCTTGTAGCGGAACCGTTCGATAAATGCCTCTATCTGTGCCACCTGTCGCTGCTGTGCCGTCAGCTGCGCCATCTGCGAGGCCCGCCGTTCCTGCATCTGCACCACATACTCCGAGTAGGGGCACTTGTAGTCGTATATCCGCCCGGCGGTAATCTCTATCGTCCGCTTGGTGATGTTGTCGAGGAAGGTCCTGTCGTGCGACACTAGCACCACCGCGCCGGCGTAGCCCTGCAGAAAATTCTCCAGCCACTGTATCGACTCGATGTCCAGATGGTTTGTCGGCTCGTCGAGCAGCAGGAAGTCGGGCTGTCGCAACAGCAGTTTGGCCAGCTCCACGCGCATCTGCCATCCACCGCTGAACTCCGCCACCGGCCTACCGAAGTCGCTGTGCCTGAAGCCCAGACCCAGCAGCACCTTCTCGGTCTTCTCCTGTCGGCTGTCGGCACCCAGCAGGGCCACCTGTTCCGTCACCTCGTTGTGGCGGTTCAGCAGGCGGGTGTATTCTGCCGACTCGTAGTCCGTCCGCTCCGCAATCTCATCTGTCAGACGCTGTTGCAGGGTTAGCAAATCGTCGATGCGGCTGAAGGCGGTCATCGCCTCGTCGAGCACGGTGCGCCGAGTGTCGGGCACCATCTCCTGTGGCAGGTATCCCACCTCCTGGCCCGTGGCTATCACCATCGTCCCCGACTCGGGCTGCTGCCAGCCGCACAATATTTTCAGCAGTGTCGACTTCCCCGCACCGTTTTTGCCCACCAGGCCTATGCGGTCGCGGTCGCCGATATTGAAAGTCACATTATCAAACAGGTTGGTGCCAGTGAACTGCACCGAAAGATTATTGATAGCAAGCATAAACAAGCATAAAATAGTTATTCTAGTGGCACTAGCATCACTAGCCAGTCTAGTCGTACTAGTTTGCCCTAACCAAAAAAAGGCTGCCCGTTAGGCAGCCCTTACTTTTAGCTGTTGCAGCCTTTACTGCAGGTCGAAGTTGACAGGCAGGTTGAACTGCGTACGGACGGGTTTGCCGCGCTGCTTGCCGGGCTTCCATTTGGGCATCGACTTCACGACGCGCACGGCTTCTGCACCGCATCCGCCGCCGATGTCGCGGAGCACCTTCACCTGGCCCACGCTGCCGTCCTTCTCAACCACGAAGGATACGAACACACGGCCCGTGATGTTGTTCTCCTTGGCGAGCTGCGGGTACTTGATGTTGTCCGCGATGAACTGCGACAGTGCACCGAGGCCTCCGGGGAATTCGGGGTCTTCCTCCACAACGAGGAACACCTCCTCTTCCTCAGCAATATCCTCTTCCTCTACCTCCACATGAATGACTTCTTCCTGAGCCAAGTTGGCGTTGTCTCCGGCATCAATAATACCGACCTCATTGGTCAGTTCGGCTTCGTTGTCCACAACCGTCAGGTCAGTCACAACCTGTTCGGGTTCTTCAGGTGGTGGTGGTGGTTCGTCGGGCTGGTCTGTCTGTAGGACATCGGCGTCAATAGCGTCGTCCATGGCGCGCATGTTCACTACTTTCACTTCTTTCTCGTAGGAACGCACATTGAAGGCGACGAGTGCGGCAGCCAAAATCACCACCAGTCCGATTTCCAGATACAGTCCTCTGCGATTTTCGAGGTCTGCCTTGGGGGTTTTCTTTGCTTCCATATTGTTGTTTTTTAAATTGTTGTTGACTATTTTTGGCGTTTTTTACCCGCCTTTTTTCAACCGCTAAATTACCATTTTTTTTTCAATTATCAACAATCCGCTGTAAAAAAATAAAAAAAACAACATTATTTAACAGTTTACCCAGCCTAGCTTTATCCTCTTTTCTTAACGGTTTCTCAGTCCTCGCAGCGTCCTGTCGGGTTGCCTTCCTCCGCTTTCCGCATCATCTCCGCGCTTGCTCCGCACCATCTCCGCTCCGGGAGCGGAAAACGACTTTTGATGGTGCGGGCGAAGACGGGGAATTCTTGGGAGGCGGGAGGCCTTCCTTTAAGTCTCACGGTTGTGTTGTGTGGGGCTGGCTTGGCATGTTTATAGATGCGGGAAGGCGTTTCTAAACGGCGTTTTCGGATGGCAGGTTGGCTGCAATAGGTCCGATAGGTTGCGCACGGAGGAGAAGGGGGCTGGATTGGTGGCATGCCGGACGCGGGGTGCCCCCTCTGGTGATGGTAAAAGATGACGGGCAAATAGGTAATTGTAGTAACACTTATATTAATAAATTGTAAAAAATAGGTTTGGGTAGATAAAAAATAGATAATGTCAAAAAAAGTTGCTATATTTGCAACATCAAATTGGAGATTACGATTTGCTGCATGGTGTTGATGATGTTGGTGTTAGTTGGTTTTTGAGAGGTTCTGAGGCGGGTTAAAAAAGAGTTGAGTGTTGAAAAATGATGGCAAATAGGGTTTGAGGTTGAAGGGCAAAGCGACTCTGGTTAGATAAAAGATAGAGGTTTGACATATACTTATTATTAGTATCAATAGCGATTTAAGTGTTTCATCGTAATGCTTTTTTTGGGCGGGCGGCCTTTGTTCTTTAGGCTGCCCGCTTTTTTTTGTTTGCTATGTCAAGAAAAAGTGTTATCTTTGCACATCAAAACTTTTTGTATTATGAAAAATAGAATATTTGTTTTAGTGATGATTGCGGCGGTTGTGGCTAGTTTGCTCGTGTGTGGCTGCCGCCACAAGAAAAATGTCAGGTACCCTGTGCAATTTGAATTGCTGCCAGGGTTGGATGTGCTTCCCTCAGAGTTGATGGCCGCTGCGCTATGCTGGGGCGATGTCGACGACGGTAGGGGTGGATTGTATGCAGACTTGTTGGAGGAGGAGGACGGTTTTGAGTTTCAGCTCAGGGAAGTCACCCCCTTGGAGGGTGTGGTGCATGTGGCGTATCCCGTCGGCATGTCGCAAAGCGAAAAAGGCGAGGTGTGCATCGAACCGAAACAGGGCTCCTTCCCGCTAGGCAAGCAGATGGTGTATTATGGCGAGTCGGCCAAAGGCACTAAGGGTACGTTGGTGATGAAGGCTGCGTGTGGTGTGATACGGCTGCACCTGACCACACCAGAGAAGCTTGAGAAGGTGCTGATTGGCACCGACGACAGCAACCACTATATGGCGGGCGATTTCGTGGTGTCGAACTATCCCTTCCCCGTGATTACCCCAACGGAGAGATCGGTGCGCAGCATAGAAATGGGCGGGAGACGGTTGGAAAAGCTCGACTTCACGCAGGGGGAGGATGCCTGTTTCGCGGTGGCTCCGGGATGCTACAACACCTTCACGGTGAAGATGACCACGGTTGATGGCCGCGTGTGTACAAAGCACTTGAAGGCGGGTAACTCGGTGGTGGTGGATCGCAACAGGGTGTGTACCGTCATTTTGGGTGGCCCCGATCAGGAGTTGGTGTTTGAGTAAGGCAGGGCAGGAAGTCTTGTGCGATTAGGCAGCAGATACCGTCTTCGCTTTAATGCGTTTTTGGGCTGTCGGCTCCCCGCCGATTGGGGCGCGGAGGGTGCGGTTTGTGTGCATTTGATGTCGGGAAGGCGGTGGCCGAACATGGGTGAAGGGTGGTGTGCCGACAGGCGAGGGGTGCTAATTTTGGAAGAAAAGCGAAGTTTTTTTTGATGATTGAAAAAAAAGTTGTATCTTTGCATCCTCAAAATGTGAGACAGATTATGGTGTTTTTGAGTGTTAGTGATTGTGACTCATGTTTTTTGCGAGAAATGATTAATTGTTGATTGTCCAATGGTGTAATGGTAGCACTACAGATTTTGGTTCTGTCAGTCCAGGTTCGAGTCCTGGTTGGACAACAAAAATTGCTGAGAGTTGAAAGTTGAAAGTTGAAAGGTGGCTGAGTCCAGATATGTTTCAACTTGAGACGTTCAACTCTCAATTCGTAATAATAATACCTAGCATCTATGGCAGAATTGACCGAACAAGAACAAATACGTAGAAACTCGCTGAACGAACTGAAGAAACTGGGCATCGACCCCTATCCCGCGGCATTGTATGAGGTGAACGCAAAGTCGAGCGAGATATTGGAGAAGTACCCGCAAGACAATACGCTGTTTCAGGACATTAGTGTAGCGGGCCGCATTATGAGCCGCCGCATCATGGGTGCGGCATCGTTTGTGGAGCTGCAGGACTCGTATGGACGTATACAACTATATATCAAGCGCGACGAGATATGCCCCGGCGAGGATAAGACGATGTATAACACGGTGTTCAAACGTCTTTTGGACATCGGCGACATCATCGGAGTGAAGGGCTATGTGTTTGTCACCCAAATGGGCGAGACGTCGATACATGTGAAGAGTCTGACGGTGTTGAGTAAGAGCCTGCGCCCCCTGCCCATAGTGAAGGAGAAGGACGGCGTGGTGTACGATGCGTTTAGCGACCCCGAACAGCGTTATAGGATGCGCTATGTGGACCTGATAGTGAACCCGCAGGTGCGCAAGGTGTTTGAGCAGAGAGCTGTGATAGTGAACACGATGCGCGAGTATTTCAATGAACAGGGGTATCTGGAGGTGGACACACCGGTGCTGCAGGTGATTCCCGGCGGTGCGGCGGCAAGGCCCTTTATCACGCACCACAACGCATTGGACATCGACCTCTATTTGAGAATTGCCAACGAGCTGTATCTGAAACGGCTTATCGTGGGTGGATATGCGGGCGTGTATGAGTTCAGCCGCAACTTCCGCAACGAGGGTATGGACCGCACGCACAATCCGGAGTTTACCTGCATGGAGATATATGTGGCCTATAAGGACTACAATTGGATGATGACTTTCGTGGAGACGATGCTGAACAGGATAGTGATGCGGCTGCATGGCACGACGAAGGTGATGGTGTGGGGTAACGAGATAGACTTCAAGGCCCCGTTCCGCAGGGTGCCGATGTGCGAGCTGATTAAGGAGCAGACGGGCTACGATGTGGAGAACATGGACGAGCAGCAGTTGCGCGACACCTGCAAGGCCTTGGGTGTGGAGACGGACGAGACGATGGGCAAGGGCAAGCTGGTGGATGCAATATTCGGCGAGAAGTGCGAGCATACGCTCATACAGCCGACCTTTGTGACCGACTACCCAATTGAGATGTCGCCCTTATGCAAGCGGCATAGGAACAACCCCAATTTGACAGAACGCTTCGAGCTGTTTGTCAATGGCAAGGAGCTGGCGAACGCATATAGCGAGCTGAACGACCCGATAGACCAGCTGGGACGTTTCCAAGAGCAGCTGCGCCTGAGCGAGAAGGGCGATGACGAGGCGATGTTTATCGACATGGACTTTGTGCGTGCGTTGGAGTTCGGCATGCCGCCCACGTCGGGCATGGGCATCGGCATCGACCGTCTGGTGATGATGATGACCGGCGAGCAGAGCGTTCAGGATGTCCTGCTGTTCCCACAGATGAAGCCGGAGAAAAAGGCTGTGGCGACCACCGACGAGGAGTTTGTGCAGCACGGCGTGGCAGCCGAATGGGTGCCAATGTTGCGTAAGGCGGGGGTGAACACGCTGTCGCAACTGAAGGAAGCCAACCCCAACAAGCTGTATAACGACCTCAACGGGTTGAGGAAGAAGAATAAGCTAGACATCCCTCCCGTTCAAAAGGAGGCAGTGGAGAGCTGGATAAACGGCTGATAGGCGGCATGAAGGTAAAGCAGTTTGTTTTCAATCATTTCCAGACCAATTGCTATGTGGTGTGGGATGAGGCGACGAAGGAGTGTGCCATCGTAGACCCTTGCGCAGAGGCATCGTATGAGGATGAAAGGCTTGTGCACTTTGTAGAGGAAAATGGTATGGCAGTGGTGAAGATAATGCTGACACACGCACATGTGGACCATATAGCTGGGCTGCGGGAGGCGTGTGAGCGCTACAAGCTGCCTGTGACGCTGCATCGCGACAGCGTAAAACTGCTGAAGCAGGCAGAAGCGTATGGCTCAATGATGGGCTTCGGTGTGGCGGCGATGGGCGATTTGCCGTGCGAGTTTGTCGAGGACGGCGATGTGGTGAAGGTGGGCATCGGTGAGATTGAGTGCCGTTATGTTCCGGGGCATTGTCCGGGCAGCATGGCGTATGTGCTGAAGGATGCCCAGATGGTGCTGACTGGCGATGCGCTGTTTTGCGGCAGCATCGGACGCACTGACTTGCCGGGAGGGAACTATCCGCTGCTGATAGAGAAAATCCGCTCTAGGATTATGGTTTTGCCCGACGACTACCAAGTGCTGTCGGGACACGGAGAACTTAGCACGATAGGTGAGGAACGCCGGTATAATGGTTTTCTAGTATAGCTGGTTTACTGGATTTTGGTCCAGTCGATAGGGGCAAGGCCCTGCTGCTGCAGGAGGGCGTTGCACTGCGAGAAATGGCGGCAGCCGAAGAACCCGCGATAGGCCGACAGCGGCGACGGGTGCGGTGCTGTGAGGACGTGGTGCCGACTGCGGTCGATGTATTGTGCCTTGCTGATGGCAAAGCTGCCCCAGAGCATAAAGACGATGCCCGTGCGTCGTTGTGCCAATGCCTGTATGGCCGCATCGGTGAACAGTTCCCAGCCACGGTGTTGGTGCGACCCTGCCTGGTGGGCACGCACAGTGAGAGTGGCATTGAGCAGCAGCACCCCTTGGTCGGCCCAGCCGGTAAGGTTGCCACATGTGAGGGGAATATTGGTGCCAAGGTCGCTGTTTATCTCCTTGATGATGTTGACTAATGAGGGTGGCACGGCAATGCCTGCCGGCACCGAGAAGCAGAGCCCGTGAGCCTGTCCAGGCTCGTGGTAAGGGTCCTGTCCCAGTATGACCACTTTGACCTTGTCGAACGGGGTGCGGTCAAACGCGGCAAATATGTCGCCCCCCTTGGGGTAGCAGACATATTGCTGGCGTTCGGCAACGAGAAATTCTTTCAGTTGAGCGAAGTAAGGGGCCTCGAACTGGGGACGCAGCACTTCGAGCCACGAGGCATCTATCTTGGGGTTTATCATGTTCAGGGGTGTTAGAAACTAAACGTCATGCCCGCGCTCCAGAGGATGGGCAGTTGGTCGACACGGGTATAGGTGATACGGTCGAAATAGAAGATATTGTTGCGATTGTAGACGTTGGTGACGCTTAGGTTGACATCCAGAATGGAGCGTTTGCCAATGGAAAAGCGTCGTTTGGCACTGAAGTCGAGGCGGTGGTAGTTGGGCAACCGTCCTGCATATAGTTCGCCATAGGCTATGCCGTAGTCGCCGTTTGTGAGGGTGTAGTCGGTGGCGATGCCGTCGGCGAAGTTGATGCTCTCGTACATGCCCTGTGTTTGGGTGAAGGGGAACCCGCTGCCGTAGCTCCAGCGACCACTGATTTCCCATTCGTGAGCCTCGCCCAGACGAACGGTACCTAACAGGTTGATGGTGTGGCGGCGGTCGTAATGAGGGCTGTAGGACTGAATTTCATCAGTGCGGTTCACCCAGCCGAGGGAGTAGGTGGCCCATAGGTAGAGCCAGTCGATGTCGTAGCAAAGGCTCATGTCGAAACCGTAGGCACTCCCCGTCTCGATGATGAAGTCGGTAAGGTAGTATTCGGGTTTTGCGTAGGCTCCGGTGGGGCCGTATGAGGCATCGTCGCGGTCGTACATCTTGTTTCGGTTGGTGTTGAGCAGGTTGTTGAAATGCTTGAGGTATACCTCGGCGTTGGCAGTGAGGTGGTTCGAAAAGTCGTATTCGGCACCCACGACCAAATGCTGCGCATGTTGTATGCAGTTCTTGACGGGAGTGTTCCTAAAGGCAGTAGGCTTGTTGAGGCTGCCTGTGCCGGTGAGGATGCCATTGAACAGGTTGACAATGTCGTTGTCGGAGCGTACGTCGAGGAAGATTTGGCTGTAGATTCCTCCTGCCATTTTGAGGCGGAAATTGTTGGTAGCGTTGTATTTTGCAGCAATTCTAGGCTCTAGGCTGCCGGCGTTGAGCGACGAATAGAAGATGTAGCGCAGTCCTGGGTCGATGAGCCATTTGCCTGCGGTAATCTTGTAGGTGCCATAGGCTGAGATGTTGTTGGTGAATTCCTCCTGCTTGGCATGGAGTCCGTGAAAGTTGTAGAAGTTGTAGTCGGTATGGTAGTATTCGATTGAGAGGCCGTATTTCAGGCGGTTGGTGCCGATGAAATTGGTGATGTCAAGTCCCATGTTGAAGCCATTGATGCGGCTGTGCTTATCCTGTCTGGATGAGTCGCTGAGGGTGACGGTATAGTCGGAATAGGCGACGTGGCCCTCCAATATGGAACTGGAACCCGTGACCAACATAAAGTTTGTGCCCAGGCCGTAGTTCTGCCAGTGGTAGTCGGCTAAAGATTGATAGCCTGTCACATCGTCATCGAAACGGAACCCAAAGAAGTTGATTTTGCTTCCCGAACCAGAATTGATGGAGAGTTTGCCATAGAGGTCTAGGAAGTCGAAGGGTAGGATGCCGTTCAGATAGGGGTATATCAACCCCGAAGTCTTGGAGAGGAAAGAGTTCTTGGCCGAGAGCAGATAGGTGATGGTGGTGTGGCTAGTGGCGGACTCTTTCTTCAAGGGGCCTTCGACGAGCAGCGATGCGCCAAAGGTGTTGAGGCCTAATTTGCCTGTGTGCCGTTTCTTGTTTCCATCGCGCGTGGTGATGTCCATTACTGACGAGAGACGCCCGCCGTACTCGGCACCAAAACCGGCACTATAAATGTCGGCATTGAGGATAATGTCTGTCTCGAAGATGGAATAGAGTCCGATAGAGTGGAAAGGATTGTACACAATCATGCCGTCCAACAGGCAGAGGTTCTGTATCATCGAGCCGCCTCGGATATATAGTTGGCCGCCCTGGTCGCCGGTGGAGTTGATGCCAGGCAGCACCTGTAGGTACTGGGCCAAGTCGGCAGTGCCGCCGATGGAGGGCATCTGCTGTATCTGAGAGGCTGTGATTTTCTCCACCGAAACCTGTGTCTGAATTTTGCGTTCCTCGATGCGGTTGTCAGTCACAACAACGGTCTTCAGTGTCTTAGATTCGGTTTTGAGCGAGATGTTGCGTACTATCGTCTGCCCTTTGGCAATGGTGATGGGCTCGGAGAATTCGTGGTATCCCACAAAGCGCACGCGCAGCGTGTAGTCGCCCGGAGGCATTTTGTTGATGAGGAAAAATCCATTAATGTCGGTGGCGGCACCATAACGTGTGCCATCGAGAACCACATTGGCAAAGGGTATCGCCTCGCCCGTTGCCTCGTCGGTGAGCACGCCCTTCACGGTCTGCGAACGGAGTGCCACAGAACAGAAGAGTATAATCGCGAATAGTGCGTATTTTTTCATCTGATAGTTTAGTGTATAATTTTAAAAACGAGTTCCTTGAGTAGCTCGCCATCGGTGACGGTGCCTGCATTGCGTATGCCCTTGGAGCGCAGGTCGGCATCGTTGAGATAGCCAATGCATGAAGCAAGTTTGCCCAACGGATAGTTGTTGGCAGCGGTGGCGTAGTCGCGCACAAAGTAGGGGTTCACCTTCAGCACACTGGCCGCGCTTCCTTTGTCGGGCAATTGGTGGTAAATCATCACCTTGATGAAGTAGCCATATAGCGAGGGGAGGACCATCTGTATGGGATTGTCCTTGGGGTTGGCGGCAAAGTGGTTTACGATACGGTTGCACTGCAGCACGTCGCGTCGACCAATGGCGTTCTGTAGCTCAAACACGTTGTAGTCCTTGCTGATGCCAATGTTGCGTTCGATAATGTCCTCGTTGATGACATCGCCTGGGTTGAGGGAAATGAAGACCTTCGAGAGCTCGTTTGCGATGCGTCCTAAGTCGTTTCCAATAGACTCGGCAATCAGCACCGACCCTTTCTGCGTGATGGTGTGGCCGTGTTGGTTGACAAAGGTCCCAATCCAGTCGGGTATTTGGTTGTCGTAGAGGCGGGCGTGCTCAAAAATGCAGCCTTTGGCGTTGATGGCCTTGTAGGCCTTGCTCCGCTTGTCCAGTTTCTTGTGACGATAGCAGAATACCAGTATCGTCTGGCTGAGTGGGTGTTCCAGGTAGTCGGCGAGCAGGTCCCATTCCTTGATGTTGATGTCTTGTGCCTCCTTGACCAGCACCAACTTCACAGGCGACATCATCGGAAATTGCTTTGCATAGCTTATCACAGTCCGCATATCGGTGTCGCGTCCATAGAGTACCGTCTGGTCAAAATCGCGCAGGCTCTCCTCCACAATGTTCTCCTCAATATAGTCTGAGGCTAAGTCAATGTAGTAATTTTCCTCTCCCGTGAGAAGGTATACAGGCATATAGTTGCCTGCTTTGAGGCTGTCTTTTAGTTGCTTGTCAGTAACGAGCATTTTATTTATGCTATCATTTTAAAAATGCAAATATACGCAAAAAAAGGGAATTGTGGCCCTTTGCCATAAAATTTAACTTACCGCATGTCGGCTTGGCTGCTTCGCCTCATAGAAAAACCTGTGTACAGTCCCTTTAGCACCCTCCCGTCCTAATACGGGGCTGTTTGCGTTTCTCTACGGTGTCCATACGCATCATTTTTTGCATCTTCACAAATCTTTGCCGCATCTTGTCGTTCCCTGTTGCATCCTATTGGTTCCTATGACTTTGCATGTCGTTATCCGCTAGTATGAGCGGATATGGAGCGGAGGTTCAGTGGCGATGGAGCGGGGAACGGTGGGAGGTAGTGGAGGGGCGTTTGGGTCAGAGGCACCTTTCATTGCTACGGGCCGAGAAACGTGGCTGGCAGCCTCGTCAGCATGTTGTAATATGGAGGCTGGATTGTTGCAGGCTTTGCATGGGTTTTGCGTGCCAAAGAAGAGCGAAAAACGGTGTTGCAAGGTGCAACGTTGGGTTATGGTACTATAATTTCGTCCCTAAATCGGTGTTACAAAATTGCGGGATATTGTCTTTTAGCCCCTAAATCGTACATTTTAGTACCAAAAACCGTACTTTTCATCACTTTTAACGGGGTAGGAATACTCTTTTGCTGGCTATTAGGCATTAGATTGCTAATTTTGCAACTCAGTTAACAAATATTAAGATAATGGAAGAACCGAAAAGACTATTCGATCTTTTGGATCGCAAAAAGGCTCTAAGTCCCGATCGCGCCTCATTGGTTCGGAAGGAGGGCAATGAATGGAAAAAGCATTATATTGATGAATATATAGAAAAGTCAAATCAGATAAGCTATGCCCTGATGCATTTGGGGTGTGAGCGTGGCGAAAACGTGGCTTTGATTTCGACGGGCCGCCCCGAATGGAACTATATTGATATGGGTGTGCAGATGGCCGGCTGCGTGCTGGTGCCTATTTATCCCACTATCAGTGTCAGTGAGTATCTCTATATCCTCAACCACTCTGAGGTGCATTACATCATAGTGGAGACGGAGGCCCTCTATAAGAAAATTGCCTCTATCCTGCCCCAGTTGCCAGAGGTGAAGACGGTGTATGCCATTAATAAGGTTGAGGGTGCTCACCAATTGGATGAGCTGTTTGAGATGGGCAAGTCCAACCCTCAGCCGGAAAAGCTGCAGGCCATCAAGGACAGCATTACCACCGACGATGTGGCGACAATGATTTATACCAGTGGCACGACGGGTACGCCCAAGGGTGTCATGTTGGCCCACCGTGGTATTATTTTGAACGTGCTCGGCATCAAGGAGTCGCCGGGCAAGACGTGGACCAGGGCCCTGAGCTGGATGCCCCTGTGCCACATCTATGAGCGCATGATGAACTACCTGTATCAGTATCTGGGTATGGAAATCTATTATGCCGAGAGCATTGCCAAGGTGGCAGAGAATGCGCAAGAGGTGAACCCCTACATGATGGCTGCCGTGCCTCGCTTTATCGAGAAGATGTACGACAAAATCTTCCGCAAGGGCGAGAAGATGACCGGCATTAAGAAAAAGATATTCGACTGGGCCATCGACCTGGGCTTTGAATATGAGCTGAACGACAAGAAGCGTACGGCAATCTATAATCTCAAGCATTCGATTGCGGACAAGCTGGTGTATGCCGAGATACGCAAGGCGTTGGGGACCAACTTCCACATGCTGGTGTCGGGAGGGGCCTCAATACAGCCAAGGCTGACACGTTTTTTCACTGCCGTGGGTCTCGACCTTTACGAGGGCTATGGGCTCACCGAGTGCTCCCCACTCGTGGCGGTGACCAACACCTATGCCGAAGAGGGCCGACGGGTTGGTTCGGTAGGCTTTGTGCTGCCGGGTATTGAGGTGCGTTTCGACCCCTCTAGCAAGGAGATTATGTGCCGGGGCGGCAATGTGATGAAAGGCTATTACAAGGCTCCCGACCTCACGGCCGAAGTGATTGACGAGGAGGGTTGGTTCCACACAGGCGACACGGGTTACCTCGATGCCGACGGCTATATGTTCTTGACGGGTCGTACAAAGAATATGTTCAAGACTTCGATGGGCAAGTTTGTCAACCCCGAAGTGATAGAGGAGAAGTTTAAGGAATCGCCTTTTATCCTCGATATGATGGTGGTGGGCGAGGGCGAGAAGTTTGCGGCAGCCATTATAGCGCCCGACTTCGATATGCTGCAAGACTGGTGTGGGCGTCATGGCGTCACGGCGAAGAGCCGGGAGGAGATGGTGGCGGACAAGGTGGTGCTGGAACGTTACCAACGCGTTGTGGACAAGTACAATGCTACGTTGGGCAACCATGAACAGGTGAAGCGTTTCCATATCGTCACCGACAGTTGGACCACCGAGAACCAGTTCCTCACTCCCACACTCAAAATCAAGCGCAAGAATATTGCCTCGTTCTATCAGGCTGTGATTGCTGACCTGTTCAAATGATTATGCCATCCGGCGGATGGAATGAAGCGTGTGGGTTAGTTGCCGGGTGTCGTCATTGACGATGCCGAGGGGGGTGAGTGTGTCCACTCTCACCTGTCCTGAGGAATGCACTATTCGTCCGTCTCCTAGGAATATTCCCACATGGATAATCTTTCCGCCGCCGTTGCAGAAGAAGCACAGGTCGTCGCGCCGAGCTTCTGCCAGGCTGGGTATCAAGGTTCCTTGGGTCGCCTGCTGCGAGGCATCGCGTAGCAAGGCTATCCCACAGGCTTTGAAACAAACCTGCGTCAGGCCCGAACAGTCAATGCCCATAGGCGTGCGTCCGCCCCACAGGTAGGGAGCGTCGAGGTAGTCGGACAGGGCTACTGAACTTGGGGATTTGCGAAGGGGGGGGTGGATAGGGGTCGGTGGGTGCCCTTCTCGGTATTGCTTGTTGTCCACCCAGCCCTCGTAGCCGTCGTAGTCGCAGCGGATGCGCGACCATTTTTCCAGCCGTTCCAACACCTCGAAAGTGTCGCCTTGGAGCAGTTGGTTCACCATCTCAGAGCGGTCGGAAGGTTCGCTGCGCATCGGCACGGCACTCAAGAAACAATAGGCCTTCATAGTTTCCCCCGTTCGATGGATAATACGATACGTTCGATTAGGTTGTCCTCTTTGTTGTGCTTGGGGTCGTAGGCCGACTTTAGGTTATAGCCAAACAATCGGGCGAAAGTCTGGTAGAAGCCTGCCCGTATCTTGCCCCTCAGTTCGTCGACCAGCACATACGATGTGCGCCCAGTCTCTCGGTCAATCAGTTTCAGGAGTACCATGCCTTGTGAGATTGTGCATTCCTTCAACTCATCGCTGAAGTCTGCCAGAAGGTCTTTCTCGGCCTGTTTGATGGCTGCCTTGCGTTCGCGTTTGGGCATGTCGGCAATTCGGCTTTCGAGTTCGTCCAGCCGCTGTTTCCCAATCTTGGCGTAGGGAAGCATCTTCTTTACGTTGCGTATCAGTTTTTGATTTTTGCGAATTTCTTTTTCAGAGAGTAGCGAACCCGATTCTATCACCTTCACCTCTTTGAGGCGGTAGTAAGGAATGGTATCGCCGTCGACGATGATGCCAAAACGCACCTT
>CAZTVH010000004.1:0-1787 GCA_964616965.1 uncultured Bacteroidaceae bacterium
GCTCCGCATAGTCAGCCGCCACCGTCACCGTGTATCGGTGTGGAAAATAGGGGAAGTATATCTCCACGCTGTCCGACCAGTCGCCGTAGAACTCTGTGTCGTTGTGTTTGCACAGCGCACGCACGTATGCCACATAGCGCACCCCGGCCTCCAAGCTGTCAAACACCCGCTCGAAGTTGTCGCATGAAATTATCTCACACGAGTCGGGCGGCATCTCTGCCAGACCCCATGCTACCTCCCAACTCTCCTGCTGGGAACATATCCCCAATGTATAATAATTGCGCCACGACCAATTGTAAACGCTTCCACCCCATGTCAGCAGCACCCGCCCGGTGTCCTCCACCACCACAATCGGCTTGTCCATGCGGGGACATGGAGGCAGATACTCCGGTGGTACCTCCTTCTTGAAGATGGCTGTCAGCACCGTGTCCTGTGTTAGTGGCACTATGCGCGGGTTCACTCTCACGCTGTCGTTCCAATACCAGAAATAGGCATTCGACCGCGCCACAGCCTTGAATATTGCCGAATCCCCTTCGCAATAGGAGGAGTCGGTTCCGACAGTCTTATAGAACGGCCAAGAGCCTTCAGGATGCCCTTCAGGATATACCTGTCTCTTAAGCAGTGTCGCATCTCCCAGACTGGTGTCATTGCTGAGAACCGCTGCGTCATATATATTCGACACCGTATCGAAATAGGCGGTGAACGACGTGTCTTGTGTCACGAGTATGGTGCGTGGATTAGAGGTGTCCCCGTCGCTCCAGTGGCTGAATTTGTAGCAGCTGTTGGAAAGGGCGACAATGGTCTGGTGCGATCCGGCGGGGTAGTATGCCGTAGGTTTGGCAATACCTCGTGCAGTGTCTGCCGAGGGAAGCTCTACATGGTACTGCTGCTCGTCAAGGATAACCCCGAAAGGACCATAACCAAATGATATATTGTACGAAATATACATACCATTAAGACCGTATGACGAACAAACATGTCTGTACGGCTCAAGAACTTGATTCAGGGGACTACTATATCGTGCATAAAATGTTGGCAAGTGCTCATAAGACATCCACACCCAATCATAATTCTGATTGTTGTAGACTGACCCCCCTAGCCAAAACTCACCAGACATGGTATACACCGTATCGAATAGTGCCTCATACACCTGGCAGTATTTATTGAGCTTTCTCCCATCGGCTGTCTGCTTCAAACACATCATCTTGGGCTGTGCCGTGTCCCATCGCACCGAATCCACACACATCAAAAAGTCATACGTGTAATTATGTGATGACGGCCAATCATTGACACGCCTGCAGAGATAAAGATATTCTGGTAGTTTTGTGGTGTCAGTTGTCGTATAATATGGTAAACCGTCATGCTTCACCATCACCCATAATCCTTTGATTCGGATACGTCGAGTGGCAAATTGCTGCGACCATTCGGTTGTCGTAGATTCAAGACTAACGATATTCGCAAAGTCACTATGAAAATTGGGTGAGGAGTAGGTGAATCCGTCAGGACGCAGATAAAAGGCTGTTGTATCAAACCATGAACTATAATAATAGTTGCGTTGTCTGACACCGCATGGCAATGTGTCCATCGAAGAGGTCTGCCCCCACGCCATTACCGTCTGTAGAACAGCCATGACAATAATCAAAACAATCTTTTTCATAGTAATAGTATTTTAGTTTATTTGCATTCATCACATATAATATCTGATGATATTTGTAGTTGTTCAATTTCCGCCGTTTCCCACTCAAATGGTTTTCCGCTTATGAAATCCCACTTTACGCAATGCTTTT
>CAZTVH010000004.1:1797-14378 GCA_964616965.1 uncultured Bacteroidaceae bacterium
ATAACGTGTTGCATATATATTGTTTGTTTGTTTGTTTGTTTGTTTGTTTGTTTGTTTGTTTGTTTGTTTCCTGTTTGCAAAAATACAAATTAATTTCCATAAGCCAATACAAATTATACCATTTAAGATATTTTAATATAGTTTAGTTGGCTTGAAATGGGTTCCGTTGATTGCTTGCAACCCCAGATCGTTTCTCTCGCCCTGCACGCCATCGCATAATCAATAATATCGCAACCGTACTGTTTTTTAACCTTTTTCTACGGCTTCCAACTTCGTTGTACGGGTTGCTACCCTTTGTTCGGTCGCCCTCTTGTCAGGGGTAACTAAACGATTGGGATAATAATGAAATCAAAAGTAGGGCTTAATTGGGAGGCAGTAAAAATTCTACCACGGGCGAGCCCGCCCGTGGTGTCACTTTTCAACTATCAATAGGGTCAGTATTGCCACTCGCAGATGGAGTAGTACTGGGTGGCGAGGCCGCTGTAGTATTTCATCTCGGAGCAGGTCTTGCCAAGGGCGGAGAGCTGGTCGGTGGTGTACACCTCGGTGCCACCGTCGTAGCGGATGCACTGGCAGCGTTTGTTGCACGATTGGGTGAGCAGCAGGATGGAAAGGGCTGCGAGAGCCAGACTAATCTTTTTCATTGGCTGAAGATTTGAAAAAGTTGACAATGCGTCGTTCGTCGATGTTGCGGTAGTGGCAGGTGCCTACTACTTTGCCTTGGTCGGTTAGGAACACAATGGGGCGTTGTCCGTAGGTGATGAGGGCGTAGTTGAGGGATGGGATGAGATAGCAGGGGCGGACAAAGGTGTTTGTGTCGAGGGTGAGGGGTGCCACAGTGCTGTCGGTTGCGGGGCATAAATAGATAAAGGCCGAGGAGTCGAGGTCGTTGCGGCGGCAGATGTGGGTCAGCTTCTCGTCGGCCATGCGGCAGAATTGGCATCCCGGAGTGAGGAAGGCAAGCACATGCCGGCCTTCGTCGAGGTTGAGGTCACCGAGGAGGCCTTCGGGTTGGATGGAAGTGGCAAACTCTTCGGCATTGTATAGCTCTTCGCTGGGTCCGAACAGCCAGTTGTCGGGTGCCGAGAGTATAAAGACGGTGATGGTGGGTGCCAATGCTATCGGGAGCCAGACGTACCAGCGAGGCCGCCAATGCCAGGGGCGTGCCCCCGTGGCAAAGAGCAGCAGCAGGATGAGCAACGTGTTTTTTAGAAGAGATTGGATGGGGTTGATTTCCAGCAGTGCCCCCATGCACTGGCAGCTGTCTTCACGGCCTATAAGGTATGCATAACCCATAAAGAGGGTGAAAGCGACAAGCATCAGCATCGCGCAGGTGTCTACCAGCCGTTTGAATAGGTTGGCAACAAGTCCCATGCCTATCAGTAGTTCGCCGACGATTACTAGTCGTGCGGCGAGGAACGACATGTTGAGTGGGAGAATGTTATAAGAAAAGATATAGACCTCGAAACGGTCTATATCAATTATTTTTGCCACCGCCGATACGATAAAGAAAATGCCCAACAGCATCCTCACCACCAAGGCGGTGATCCGGAGCAGGCGATTGCGGAACGGTTTCAATCCTTTGCCTCCTCACAGGTCACGTTGTCCCATTCGCGAATTAGTTGGCCTTCGAGGAGACGCTCGTAACCAATCTGGGTGATTTTGCCACAGCGGAAACTGTTGTCCACATGGATGTATGTGACCATAGGTTTGTTGTGTGCGTCCAATGTTTCGGTGGAAGTGCACATGCATCTTTTCTCCTTAGAGCACCCAACCATCAGGGTCAGTGCAAGGATGGGTATGAGGGCAGCCTTTTTTTTCATATTTGGGTTGAAGGGGGGTTAGTGGTTTACTATTAGGGTGTCGGCCTCGAACGGATAGTCTGTGCACAGCAGATAGTCTGTGTGGAGGGTGTCGAGGGCATCGTGGTAGCTGGCGTGGTGTATTTGGTCGCAATTGCCAGAATTGATGGAGATGATGCGTACGGTTTGGGTGCCGACAACGGAACACCGACACTGTTTCTCCTTACTACACGAGACGCACAGCATCAAGGCTGCGGCTCCTATTAGGAATAGAACTTTCTTCATATCTAGGATGGTGTTATTTCAATTTGCAAAAATACAAATATTTTTTGGACTACAAACTTTTATTTTAATAATCTGCCATTCAACAGTTGTTTTTTCAAAGGTTGCGGAGTATTTCTTCTAGTTCCACGTCGCTGTGCACCAACACTTCGCGAGCCTTTGAGCCGTTGTAGGGTCCGACGATGCCGGCTGCCTCCAGTTGGTCGATAATGCGGCCTGCCCGGTTATATCCGAGCTGCAGTTTGCGTTGCAGTAGTGATGTGGAGCCGAATTGGCTGGCCACCACCAGTCGGGCAGCATCGTTGAAGAACTCGTCTTTCTGCTTGGGGTCGAAGTCTTTGTTGGGCTCTTCGTTTTCGTCGAGGTATTCGGGTAGGAGGAAGCCGTCGGGGTAGCCGCGCTGTGTGCCGATGAAGTCGGCCAGCTCTTCAATCTCTTCTGTTTCGATGAGGGCGCACTGTATGCGTATGAGGTCTGAGCCTGCCAGTGAGATGAGCATGTCGCCGCGCCCGATGAGCCGTTGGGCGCCGCTGCAATCAAGGATGGTGCGCGAGTCGATGCCGCTGGTCACCTTGAAGGCTGCACGGGCTGGGAAGTTTGCCTTGATGGTGCCGGTGATGATGTTGGTGGTGGGGCGCTGGGTGGCGATGATGAGATGGATGCCCACAGCGCGTGCCAGCTGCGCGAGGCGGCAGATGGGCAGCTCCACCTCCTTGCCGGCGGTCATGATGAGGTCGGCAAACTCGTCTATGATAAGGACGATGTAGGGGAGGTAGCGGTGTCCGTTTTCGGGGTTGAGGTGGCGGTGGATGAATTTATCGTTATACTCTGTAATCTTTCTTACGCCGGCGAGCCGCAATAGGTCGTAGCGTTGGTCCATCTCGATACAGAGGCTGTTGAGTGTGCGTACCACTTTGCGTACATCGGTGATGATGGCATCTTCGCTGTCGGGCAGCTTGGCAAGGTAGTGACGCTCAATTTTGTTGTAGAGTGACAGTTCCACCTTCTTGGGGTCTACCATCACGAATTTCAGTTCAGAGGGGTGTTTCTTGAATAGGAGCGAGGCGATAACGGCATTCAGGCCTACTGATTTTCCCGTTCCCGTGGCACCTGCCATCAGCAGGTGAGGCATCTTGGCCAGGTCGGCCACATAGGGGTCGTTGCTGATGGTCTTGCCGAAGGCGATGGGCAGCTCCATCTTGCCGCTGTTGCGGAAGGCATCGCATTCAAGCATGGTCTTCATCGACACTATCTGGGGTTTGGCATTGGGCACCTCGATGCCTACAGTGCCTTTGCCCGGAATAGGTGCGATGATGCGGATGCCCAATGCCGATAGGCTGAGGGCTATGTCGTCTTCGAGGTTTTTTATCTTGGAGATACGCACTCCTGGTGCCGGCTTTATCTCGTAGAGTGTCACTGTGGGTCCGGGCGACGCGGTGATTTCCACAATCTCGATGCCGTAGTTGCGCAGGGTCTCGACGATATGGTCCTTGTTGGCGACCAACTCCTCTTTCGACACCTTCACGTTGCGTGTCTCCCAGTCGGTCAGCAGGTCGGTGGAGGGCATCTCGTACTGCTTGAGGTCGAGGTGTGGGTCGTATAGCTGGTCGATGGTATAGTGCGCTTCGGTGTGAACGTTTTCAAATTCGGAGTATTGGGCAGGTTCTTCGGTGGGCTGTGGGTCGGGCAGGTTGTCGTTGATGTTGAAAGCGATGTCGGATTTCACAGGTGTGTTCTCCTGTGTGGGTTGTTGTGCGCGTTTGTTGACGCGTTCAAACTCGTCGTCGATTGAGAATGTCACCTTCTCTTTTTCAGGAGCGACGTTAGGGGTGGGTGCGGCTTTTGTTTCGGTTTTTTCTTCCTCTTCCTCATTTTCTTCCTCTTCTTCCTCGCGGCTGAAGATATTGCCGACACTCGATTTCACGCTGTCGATGGCAGGGGCGAGGTCTACCTTGGGCATTCTGAAACGCACCTTGTGTACAAATATGAGAAACACCACGGCAACAAATGCAAAGAGTACCAGTGCACCCCATTTGATGAGGCTGTATAGCTGCGATGCGATGAAGTCGCCCGTCACGCCGCACAGGTTGCCCATCAGATAATTCCCTTTGCCCCACACGCCAGCGCAATAGCCTAGCACCGAACTGCTCCACACCATCCAAAATAGGGTAGACCATACGGCTTTCCTCCACGGTAGGGGGTTAACCTTCCAGAGGCGAAGACCGTATAGGAACAGCAAAAAGTAGAGTCCGATAGAGGTGATGCCGAAAGTGTTCTGCACAATCATTTGTGCCATTTTATAGCCTACCTTGCCCAGCCAGTTCTCGTTGGGACGGCACACAAAAAACGACACCGTGGCTACCAGCAGGAATATCGACAACAATATGTAGCACGCCCCCCGCAGCCGACGGCAGCGTTGGGTTTTCCAAAACTCCTTCAGCCTTCCTGTCGGGCGCACATTCTTCTTTTTCTTCGATTTCTTCTTGCTGGCCATATTTAGTAATTGAAAGTCGAAAATTGAAATCTCGACGTGTGTCTGATTCACACGATGATTTCAATTTTCATTTTAAGGTGTTATTTATATTAGGCTATTCTAGTAGTTCGGCTGCGTTTTGGATTTCCTCGCCAAGGGCTTCCAGTTCTTCGTCGGTCATGTCCTTGTAGCCTGCGGGGGGAAAGAACTCGGCCTCTTTCACCTTGCCCTTCACCACCTCGGTGGCGGTGTAGGTGACAGCCTTGCCGTCAGTAAGCATTTGGGTGTATACCAGAGGGAATCCCTTGATACGGTTCATCAGCAGGCAGTATTCGGGTCCAATCTCGGTGGTGTACCAGCAGGTCATCGGGTTGTCGGTACCCTGTTCGTCGAAACTGTGGATGATGAGTTTTTTTGCAGTGTAGCCAAGTATTTCCTGCGTCTCGTCCACATACTCATAGTAGTAGTGGCCGGGTTCTTCGTCCTTGATTTCGATGCTCTTGATGGAGTCAATGTCAACTTCATCGCGGACGAGTATCTTGCCGTCGCCTGTATAGGTCTCCAGCTCGATGCCGTTGGCGGCCAGATAGCTGATGATGGGGCTGAGGTCGGTGGCGGCGATGGTCTTAAGGCCGTTCTGGATGGTGGTTCCAAGCATCAGTTTGTTGTCCCACACCTTGATTTCGATAGTGGACTGTTCGGGTTTAATCTGCACGTCAACCTTGCCCGTGCTCTCAACTTTGAATTTGACAATGCCACGGAAATTGTTCTGGGCTATCAGGTTGCTCATGGTCAGCAGCATCAGGACGGCTGCAACAAAAATCTTCTTCATGGTTTGTTTAATAATTATTGTTTAGCGTCATTAACGAAAATAGGGGGGATTTATTTTATCCACACATCAAAAAAACTGAAAAGTGAAAATTGCCCGTTGAAAAATGCCTGAGGTGCGATAGCTCCTTTTCAATTCTCAATTCGAACAATTTTCACCTTTGTTTAGTTGTTGATAAATGTTCTGTTTCCCCAGTTGTCGCCTAGCTGGCCTCCTATTATCATCGTGGGCTCTTGCAGTTTGCCTTGCAGCGACGACTCGTAGGCTTGGTTCTTGGTCACGTTGTTGAAGAGGTCTTGGAAAGTGATTTCGCCACGCGAGAATTTCAACTCTTTCAGAATGTAGTAGGTGAAGAACCCGTGGTGCTGGTCGATGAACGAATAGGCGGTCTTGTCGCCCGTGGCAGCCATAAAGATGACAATGTCGTCGCGCACACGTGGGGCACGGTAGCGTTTGGTCTCTTTTTTGATGTTGAAGAATTCCTTGCCGCTACGCTGCACTCCGTTGAAACTGGCATCGATGATGAATGTGTAGCTCAGTGCCTGCACTTTCTTGAACCAGCCCGTCAGTGTGTCGAACGAGATGCACTGGCTCAGCACCTTCTCCGCATCGCCGCCTTTCAGCTCTATGCCGCTAGGCATCACTCCGTTTTTGTTCTTAAAGGCGCGTATTTTGCTCACGTCAATGCCGCTGGGCATGAGATAGGGGGCAAACTTGGGGTTGCATATACCATGTCCGGCATAGTAGATGATAATGTGCACATCGCCGTTCTGTGCCTTGATGATGTCCTTCAACCAATGGATGCCTTCGTTGTAAATCTCTTGGCGGCCGGCGTTGTGCAGCACCTTCACATGGCGGGTGGGTATGCCCAGTGTGTGGACAAAGTATTCGTGCAACACGTCGCCGTCGTTCCGGGCATAGTCGCAGTTGGGCAGGGGGGCTGTATATTCCTCGTCGGCAATAATCAAGGCGTAGGTCTTGCTGTTGCTGTTCTCCTCGATAGAGGGGATGTTGAAGTCTACATACTCGTCGTTCAGTAGGGCAGCCTCCATGTTGCGTGCGGCTGCGTCGAAGGCTCCGTGAACCACAATCTTCAAGCTACTACGACGGTAGTGGGGGCCCGTCATGTCGAAACAGCGGGTAACGTATAGGTATTCGTTCTCGGTCTGTTTCAGTCCGTTGACATTCTCCTCAAGGAATGCACGCACTCCTCTCGCACGCAGGTAGGCCAATTGGGCATTGGTGGTGATGCCCTCCTTGGAGTCCACCGAGATGCGTACGTTCTCGTCGTTGAACACGGCAGGCATATAGCGGAAGTCGCCATACTCACCTTTGTAGTTGATGTGACTAATCTCGGCGGCATCGGTGGTCGAGGTGATAGTGATGGTGGTCTTGAGTCCCGCGCTGAATATGTCGCCAAGGTTTTCGTCAATCATGGTGCGTGTGAGGTTGCATATGGCGCGGCAGCTGTTGCTGGTGTTCCACTGATAGGCGGCCGAGGGGTAGTCGTCCTCTGTGCCTTCGAAGTGGTGGCAGTTGTACGAGATTTCGTAAACGTAGTTGATTTCGGGTTTGCCCTCCTCGGTCGTGTCTTCCACCACCGAAGTGGTAATGCGGACAAATGTTTCGTCGTACAATTTTTCGGCATTCGGCAGGTTGATAAGCATCTGCTGAATTTGTTTGTTCATCTGTTTCTCGCGCTGCTGGGCAGTTTGGCGGAGACGTTTGATGATAAATGTGTGGATGTCGTCGTTGTACTGGTGTTCGCTTTCAGGGTATTGTGCCCGAGCATTCCAGGGCATGATAACGGCCACAGCCAGAATTCCTAGCAAGGTGATGTGGCGTAGGTTGAAATGTCTGTTTCTCATTGCGCAATGTATATTATTTCAATTTGCAAAAATATACCTTTTTATTGAAACAGACATAGTCCTTTCCCAAAAAAAATCAACGGGAAATTGTGAATAGTGAAAAAGTGTATGCGGCTAGGCCTACCTTAGCAGCACGACGCGTTGCGCCATGAGGGCATCGACCACTACCATATACACTCCTGCTGCGGGTAGCTGTAGGAGTGTTTGCGTGTCGCTGCTGCGTCGGCTGGACAGTTGGCGGCCCATCATGTCGTAGACTTCTATCGTGCGGTTGTCGGCACCGACTATCTGCACCCTGTAGCCGGGTAGCGGGGTGATGCGGATGTCGGCATCCACGTTGTCGACCCCCTGTGTGGGGGCGAAATTGGCTATGTATGTGGCATCGGCGGTGACGACCACAGTGCGTGGGTTGTCGGTGACACCGTCGTTCCAACGCACGAATTGGTAGCCGCCGTAGGGCTGTGCCGCAATCGTGGCTGCATCGCCTTGCAGGTAGGCTCCGCTGCCTGAGGCGGTGCCCATCGTCTCGTCGGCAGAGAGCACGGTGAGGGTATAGTATTGTGCCACTGCCTCAAAGTAGGCGGTGTAGGTGGCATCGCCATCCACTGTGATGGTGCGTATGGCATTGGTGTTGCCGTCGTTCCATTGCACGAAGCGGAAGCCGCTAAAGGCGTTGGCAGCTATGGTGGTGACGGTGCCTTCGACGAAGGTGCCGCCGCCGCTCACACTACCCATCTCAGGGTTGTTGCTGACGACGGTGACGGTGTAGTAGTTGTCGGTGGCTATGCTCTCGGTGACACTGATGTCGTCGAGTAGCAGCCAAGAGCGGTCTGAGGCGTTGTGGCGGAAGGCGATGTAGATGTTTTGCCCCGCGTAGGCGGATAGGTCGACACTGCGCTGGGTGTAGTCGGCGGTGGTGAGGGTGGTGGCAAATACAGGCGTGGCGGTGAAGTTGGCCACAGTGTTGCCCGTGGTGGAAACGTAGACGGAATATTGCTCATCGTAGTATCCCGTGTCGGTTGCCCCGTCGTACCAGCTGAGGGTGTAGCGGTTGCCAGCCGACAGCTGAAGCTGCGGGGTGACGAGCCAGTTGTCGGGAGTGAGCGCGCCTACGTTGTCGACATAGGAGGCGGAGGCAAAACAGTCGCTGCCGCTGTGGGCACACTGGCTGCCGAAGAATGAGGATGCCTGCTGCCATTGGTAGCCGTCGCCATCGTTGTCGATGTTGTTCCAGCACGACAGCATTTCCTCGCTTTCGAACCCCATAGTGAAGGGGAAAGAGTTGACCGTACATCCGAATACCGTGACGGACAGGGTGTCGCGCAGTAGGGTGCCCCCGTCGTTGGCGGTGACCATGACATTGTAGGTGCCGGGAATTGTCCAAATGGCTGTGGCGATATGGGCAGAGGTGGAGGAGTGGGATGCACCTGACAGCGTCCAGCTGTAGGTGGCCGAGGCAGGCCCTGCCGCCGTATAGGTGGCTGGAACGTTGACACCCACGGAGGTGGGTCCGCTGATGATGACCGAGTTGGAGGCCTCGTTGGAGAGTATGGCGCGTATCATCCACGAATGGTGTGTGCTGCTGCCTGTGGCGGTGGAGTGCGAGAGCCACGAGTTGCCGTTGTCGAGCGAGACGAGGCTGCTGTTGCTGTCGCCCGTGTAGGCACACGAGGCGGCGGGGAAGGGTATGTCGTCAGTATGGAAGGCAATCCATATCGGCAGGGTATTGCTGGTGGCTATGGGGGTGGCGAGGTGGATGGTCTGCCAGCTGCCTGCGGCAGTGCTGCCAAAGGTGGTGGTCTGCGTCGCCATCTGGGTATAGGGCGTAGTGGCACTGCCACGGTAGAGATTGAGCGTGTAGGTCCCTGCGCTGGGCACATACAGCATCACATCGCTGATATAGCTGCGGTGGCGCACCATAGTGGCGGGCAGTTTGACGGCCCAGTCGAAGGGGGTGGCGTTGCCCATGCCCAACGAGGTGGCATAACTGGCAGTGTCGCAGTACGACACCGTGTCGCCATAGGTGATGGTAGCGCCACCGTCGTAGGCGAAGATGCCCTTAATCATAAAGCTGAAGTTGTTAGGAAACGTGCCAAACGAGCTTCCCCAGATGCGGCTGTCGTCGTTGCCGGCGTAATAGGTGACCGTGGCGGGGTAGGCGGTGGAACTCTCGAGCATTATCCACAATGCCTGCGTGCCGTTGATGGGCACGTCGGTAGTCAGCGTGAGTATGCACCATTTTCTTGCAAGGGTGTTGCCCACGGTGAACGACTGGGTGTGCACAAGCGTGGGCGAGGTGGTGTTGCCGGAGTATACCTTGAGGGTGTATCTGCCACTATTGTTGATATACATCAGCACCTTGTGCAGGTTGTGGTTGGGCGTAAGGTTGTTGGCGGGTATTTTGATGCCCCATGTGCTGGTGCCTGAAGTCCCATAGCTGGCCAGATGCCGATAGCTGCAGTAGCCCAGGGTGTCGCCGCTCAGTGGCTGGAAGTTGGCACTGATGGTGTAGCTGCCTCCATTGGCGTAGTATTGGCGGGGGCTGTACATGTAGCCATCGGCCCATCCTGTGAAACGGCAGCCGGTGGCCGCTGTGGCAGTGAGGGTCACGAGGGTGTCGTTGATGCCTGTATAGGTGCCGCCCCCTGTCACGGTGCCGTAGCCGACGCTGTTGGCGGAGACGTATGCCGTCACCGTCGTGCTGTCGCCGAAACTGAGGTTGGGATTGATGCTGACAATCATCGTGTTCTTGATGTTGAAGGTGGAGGTGCTGTTGGTGCCGGTGCCGCCAGAGCCGGGATTGAGACTGCCGATGGCGTAATAGCCGTTGTAGGTGCCGCGCCAACCCCAGTTGAAGTGGAACAGGCCGCTATTGTTGTAGCCGTCGCAAACAAAGCAATGCCCATTCGTGGAGTCGCGCCCAGAGTAGATGATAGGTCGGCTGTGGTTGAGCTCGTTCTCCATTATGGCAATCCATAGGCCGTTGGATATGTCTCCATAGGTGATGTGGTGTATGTTGCTGCGGTATTTGAAGTGGTAGCGCAGCACATTTTCTGCACAACGCACCACGGGGGTTCCGAAATAATTGGGGTCGCTGCCCTCGTTGTATGAATAGGCGTTGCTGCTGCCAACGGAGATAGGGTTGTAGTCCATCTCTATTGCCACACCCACATGGAACATCAGCGTGGCGATGGCATTCACCTGGGTGGTGCTGCTCGACGAGGTGAGGCTGTCGGGCATGCTGTTCCACGCATAGTTGGTGGTGCCGAAGTTGGCACTGAGCGTGCCGTAGGTGGGGTGGGTGTAGGAGTGCGAGCCGTAGCCCGTAGCGGGGTGGTTCCAATACTTCATCACCTGTGCCACGGCAGTGGCCACACAGCCCGCCACCGTACGCTCGCCGTGGACGCTGTCGTATGGGCAGAGGCTGTTGTATAGCGGACGCTGGCCCCAGTTTGTGGTCAGCAGGGGGGCTACCGACGTGTATTGTGGCGGAGTGGGCGGATTGTCTGCCAGCAGGTCGTCCCACTTGCTTTTTACGATGTTGTCGCCAGGGTCGTTGTCGGTGCGGATGCGTTGGTGTGACTGCTCACGGTAGAAACGAATTTGGGCCTCGTAGTCCTCAAGCCATTCGCGGACGTGGATGGGCATATCGTCGGCAGTGAATGTGCCATCGGGCGAATAGCCCAGTATGGGCAGCACGCAGTCGTCAGCCGACACCAGCACAAACCCCTTTCCGCTCTCGCCAACAAAGGTGTAGAACTCGCGGTAGGGCATCGCCGACGAGATGTTGACCAATTGCAGGTCGCCAGCCTGCTGCGTCTTGCAGTAGTTGAGGGCAACGCGTAGTGCCGTTGCCTCATCGACGGGGGCCGCCGTCACAGATACACTCCACATCGTGGCAGCCAAAAGAATAGCCAATAGTATTATTTTTCTCATCAATCTACGGGTGTTTATTATAAATTGCATAACTACCATGCAGATATACAGCAGTATATGGCTACATGTTGTTTTTTTTCCAATTTGCAAATATACAAAAAAGTTGAGAATTGCGAGTTGGCTGCCGTTTTTCGTCTTAAAAAATGACAAGCGGCTGCCGCACCCATGTGGTTTTCAATTATCATTTTTCAACTTTCCTTTTCCTCTTCCTCCCACCGTTATTCGCTTCATCGCTGCTTCTTTACCGCTCACTCTCCGCTCCAAGAGCAGATAATGAGTATTAAATTATTGATTATTAGTTGGGTTACATAGGGAGCTGCGGGGAGTGGGAAGGGTCGGTAATGGCAGGAAAAGAAAAGGGGTGGGAGAGGCTGAGGATGCTTAGGCTGCACGGTATGAGGCCAAACCGTGGCTGTAGGCTGGTGAAAAAAATGTGTCGGGCTTGGGTATAGCGCAACTGTCGGCGAGAGACTGCCAGACTGGACGGGGGCAGGTGCGGGGTGGGAGGATGGCCGTAGAAGGAGGGATAGCAGGCTACTCCTTGGGAGCGACGGACATGGTGAACTTGCGTTGGAGGCGGTGGCGCAAGGCGTAGAGCAGCAGGCCGTAGAGCACGACGACGAGGAGGGTGAGGAGGGCGGTAAGGCCTTCGGAGAGGTGCAGCGCGGTGAGGGTGGCAAAGGTGGCAAGGAGCAGCAGGGCAGGGAGGATGTAGGCTACGAGCACTGCCTGCAGGCCGCGGTTGGCATTGATGGTGACGGTGACGGGGTCGCCGGCGTGGTATTGCTGCCACCGGGGGGTGTCGATGTGCATGATTTTTTCCTTGCTGTCGGCAAAGCCGCATTTGCCGTGGGCCTCGCAGGCGGCGCAGGCACTGACTACATGGAGCTGCACTTGCACGGTGCCGGGCTTCACCTCGGTGACGGTGGCTGGGTGGGTTGCTATTTTCGCCATGATTTGGGAGCGTTTTTACAGTTTTTTACGCAGCGGCCTTCGGTGTTCATTTTGTGCACTTCGCCATGATATACTACTTCGGAGCGGCCATATTCGAAGGGTGAGGCAATGTCGAAGACGGGCGCGATGAAGAAGTCGCCTTTGGTGTCGATATAACCCCACTGGCCAAGGCAGACGGGTGCGAGGCCTTCGGAGAATTGGTAGGCGTTTTCGAAGCAGGGCCAGATGACGGGCCGCCCTTCCATGTCGCAGTAGCCGTAGCGATTGTCTTTTTCGATGAGGGCGAGGCCGTCGTGGTAGATATAGGCTTCGGCACGGTAGCCCCGGTTGTCGTATTCGATGGGCAGGATTACTTTGCCCGTGGTGTCGATGATGCCCCATTTGCCGTTGAGGGCGACGGGGGTACGGTTGTCTTTGAAAAGGCCGGCCTGGTCGAA